>JAUWLJ010000150.1 GCA_030613705.1 Chloroflexota bacterium | reverse complement strand
GCCGCGGTTCTGGGCGGCACGCAATCATTGCACACCAACAGCATGGACGAAGCCCTGGCGCTGCCATCTGAACATGCGGTGACCGTCGCTTTACGCACGCAGCAGATCATTGCAGAGGAATCGGGGGTTGCCAACACGGTTGATCCTCTGGGCGGCGCCTTCTTTGTCGAGAACCAGACCAACCGCATGGAAGCGCAGGCATATGACTACTTCCGCCGCATTGAAGATCTGGGGGGCGTCCTGCCGGCAATCGAAAAAGGCTTTTTTCAAAGTGAGATCTCTGATGCTGCTTACCGCTACCAGCGCGAGATCGATAGCGAGCAGCGGCACATTGTTGGGGTCAATGCCTATCAGGATCGAAAACCTTATGAGATCCCCATTCTCAACATGGACCCCAAGGGATATAAACGTCAGGTGGATCGCCTGGCTGATTTGCGTCGCGAGAGGGACAATGGACGCGTGGGGCAAACCCTCGACAATTTACGTCGCGCCTGCGCGGGGACTGAAAACACCATGCCTTACATTTTGGATGCAGTGCGCGCCTACGCCACGCTGGGTGAGATCGTTGGTGTGATGAAAGATGTTTTTGGTGTTTACCAAGAACCAACCTGGGTATAACTCTTCGAATATAAAATTGAGATTGATTATTTATTGAGAGGCAGATGATGGCAAATATCAAGAAGAAAAACGGTGTGATTGGGATACTCACCGGAGGAGGGGATGTTCCCGGATTGAATCCAGCTATTCGGGCTGTCACAATCCGTGCATTGCGCGAGGGCTACCAGGTGATCGGCTTACGGCGGGGGTGGGCTGGGATCATGGAATTAGAACGTGATAAAAAGGTTGACAACAGCCGTCACTATCAGGTGTTAACCGAGGAGGTTGTCAACCGGGCAGGGCGCACCGGAGGGACTTTCCTGCACTCCTCCCGCACTCGCCCCACTCATATCAAGCAGGCAAATGTCCCTGAACACCTGCGGGACACTTACTCGGAAGATGTCAACGATCTGACCCCGGAAGTATTGAAGAATTTGGATTTCTTAGGGATCGACTATCTAATTCCGATTGGTGGTGACGACACTCTAAGTTATGGCGTGCGGTTGTACCAGGAAGGAGTGAAAGTTGTCGCCATCCCAAAAACGATGGATAACGACGTACCCGGTACAGACTACTGTATCGGCTTCAGTACCTGCGTCACCCGCACCATCTCGATCGCCAATAATTTACGTACCATTGCCGGATCACATGAGCGAATCATGGTGTTGGAGGTCTTTGGGCGTTATGCAGGTTTCACCGCTATGCTGCCCACCATGGCCGGGGCTGCTAACCGCTGTGTTATCCCCGAGTATAAATTTGATATTAACCACTTGACCGAGCTGGCGGTCTATGATCGCAACCGAAATCCCAGCAAGTATGCTGTGTTATTAGTTTCGGAAGGTGCCATGTTTGAAGGTGGGGAGATGATCTTCGTCGACGAGACGATTGATGCTTACGGTCATAAGAAGCTGGGAGGTATAGGCGATCTGATTTCTTTGGAGATCAAAGAGCGCTCAGCCTCGTTCAATAATGGCGTTCAGGTAAATATTATCAACCAGAAACTTGGCTACCTGGTGCGCGGAGGTGATCCGGATGCCATCGATTCGATCGTGCCCATGGCTTACGGCAACCTGGCTCTGGATTTGGTGATCAAGGGCATCCACGGGCGGCTGGTGGTTTTGAAGAACGGGCGTTATGATAATGTCCCCCTGGACGTGGTGATCAGATCAAAGAAAAACGTCGATGTCGAAAAGCATTATGATACGACTCGACTGCGCCCCAAGTACAGAAGCTTCGATATGAAACCGCTGTTCATCATGACTAGCGAATAAGTTTTACAGCAAAATGAATTTGGGATGATCTCCCTCTTTAACCGAATACTCCCGGAGCTATCCTGCAGCTCGGGAAGCTTTTATTGGAAGGTGATATGCTCCACGCGCAGTTGGTCGGCAGGGACAAAAGCTTTAAGCCGGCTGAGTAAATCGGGACAAATCTGCGTGGTGAAGTTGGGGAATTCGATCAGGTAGCCGTTTCCGCGCTCGAAGACATGGAATGCAAAGCGATCTTTTCCAGGATAGGCGATCAAGGTGCCGTAAATCTGCCTGATACGCAGGTTGTCGCGCACCTTGTCCTGGCTGGATCGCAAGATGATCGTGATCATCTGCACCGCATCGCTCTCGGTTGAAGTCAGCGGTGAAACAATATAGGGTGGCAGGGGTGAGGAGATCTCTGGGTTGATCTCACTTCCAACCGCCGGGGGAGTCTCATGGCTTGCTTTGATGACCTGCCCTCCCGGGGAGAATGTTGCTCCTGAAATGCTGGTTGATAAATGCGACTCTTCTTCAGCAGCTGTCTCAGCTGAGTCGATCGCCCCTTCAGGATCGGCAACTGCAGACATCACGGCGCTGGCCAGGTCCCAATCTGCAGGGAATATATCAGGTTGGGGCGGCTGGTCCGCATCATCGATATCATTCCAATCGCCATCCACTACTGGCTTTTCGTTTGGCAGCTCCTCTGGGGTTGGGCCCGGATAGGGGGGTTGGCTCTCCTGCACCTTGGTGGCTTCAACATCTGAATCCGGTGTGCGTAATGGGTTTACCTCCGCAACTGCCTGTTCGACAGGGGGAGTTATCTCGGCTGACTTATCCGGGAGAGGTTTACTCATGCGCGGCGCGGCGGGTTGCGGAGTTGGAGTTTGCTTCAGCGCGGTGGTGATTTTTAGATCCGTTTTGATCGTATCAACCAGCAGTTTTGGCTCACTGCTTTCGGGATCTATACGACCCTCAGCAATGACCAGCTTGTCAATTTCCATCTGGTTGGAGATCTGCTTCCAAGCCCGGGGAAAGATCACCAGTTCAACCTCACCCTGGATGTCTTCCAGAGTGGCAAAGGCCATGCTCTGGCCTCTTCGGGTCTGGTGGGTGCGGAAGCGGGTGATCATTCCAGCCAAACGGATACGGTCTTCCGCGTTGGCTTCGGATAATTCCCCTGAAAAATGGGTGACGATATCCCTCAAAACGTCCATCACTGGGTTGAGCGGGTGGTCAGATACATAAAGACCGATCAGCTCTCGCTCCCAATTGAGTTGTTCACGGTGTGATATATCCGTGGTTGATACCGGCAGGCCGAACTCTTCTTGCAGACCGGTATCAGGTCCGAAGAGGGTCATTTGGCCGATCTCAACTGCCCTGAAATGAGCCGAACTGAAAGAAATCAGGCGGTCGATGGTTTGCAGTAGAGCCGGTCGAGGACCAAATCTATCCAGCGCACCGACCCGCATCAGGCACTCCAGTGCTCGCTTGCCCACCTGGCGTAGATCTACGCGATGGGCGAAATCGTTGATATCCTGGAAAGGACCACCCTCAACGCGTGCCTCCAGGATTACGTTCACTGGAGTGTGCCCCACATTTTTCACCGCCCCTAAACCAAAGCGGATCGTTGATTTCTCACCCTCAAGATCTTCGATTGAGAAATCCCATTCACTGATATTTATATCCGGTGGTGCAACTTCGATTCCCATACGCCGGCAGTCGGCTGCATACAAGGCGACTTTGCTGGTGTCGTTCTGGTTGACGGAGAGCAGGGCAGTCATGTATTCATGTGGGTAGTGTGCTTTCA
Source organism: Chloroflexota bacterium (assembly GCA_030613705.1). Taxonomy (GTDB): domain Bacteria; phylum Chloroflexota; class Anaerolineae; order Anaerolineales; family UBA4823; genus PFL25. The sequence continues at coordinate 2,206 of JAUWLJ010000150.1, read as the reverse complement.
GGTAAGCAGTTTGGACTGCCAGGGTGCCGTAATCCGCGGCATGAGCCTTGTTAAATCCGTAGCGGGCAAATTCCTCCCACTCATCGAAAATTTTCCGCGCAGTCTCCTCGCTGATACCCCCTTTCGTTGAACCGCTAATAAATTTTTCCCGATGTTTGAGCAGCTTATCTTTTTGTTTCTTTGATATGGCCTTACGTAAATCATCGGCTTCTGCTGGGGTGTATCCCGCCAGGTTCATCACCGCGAACATCAGCTGTTCCTGGTAAACTGGATAGCCGTAAGTCTCTTTGAAGATCGGCTCCAACGCTGGGTGAAGGTATTCGACTTCTTCTTCACCATGCATGCGGCGGATATAGCCGGGGATGAATTCCATCGGACCGGGTCTAAAAAGGGCTACCATGGCGATCACATTATCCAAAGTCTGGGGTTTCATCTGCACCAGGTAGCGGCGCATGCCTGCGCCTTCCACTTGAAAGACCCCCGCGGTTTCGCCGCGACCGAGCATTTCGAAAGTGGCCGGGTCATCAATGGGGATATTGTCGAGGTCTAAATCCACCCCGTGGCGTTCCTTAATCAGGTTGCAAGCCCGGGCCATAATGGTCAATGTCGCCAGACCAAGAAAATCTACTTTGAGCAAGCCCAGGTCATCGATGTGAGACATCTCGAATTGGGTGACTGTCTTGATCGGGTTGTCCTCGCTGGAACCACTGGTGGGACGGTGCAGGGGCAGGTATTCGATCGTCGGTTTATCGGTGATGATCACACCCGCGGCGTGGGTGCCGGCGTTGCGCACGACACCTTCCATATGGCTGGCTGTATCGATCAGCTGTTTAAAATAATCCGCGGATTGATAGAGCTGCTTGAACTCGGGGACTTCCTCGAGGGCATCACGAATGGTGGTTGGCTTGCCGGGGATGTTGGGAACCTGCTTGGCTATGCTGTCGACTTCGCTTAAGGGGACGTCCAGCACCCGGCCTACATCACGGATGGCAGCCCGGGCACCAAGCGTACCGAAGGTGCTGATCTGGGCTACTTTGTCATCGCCATATTTATGGGCGGTGTATTCCAGCATATCAGCCCGGCGGTCATCGCGGAAATCCAGATCGATATCCGGCATCGAGATGCGCCCCGGGTTGAGAAAGCGCTCGAAGATCAGACCATGATGGAGAGGGTCGACCAAGGTGATGGATAAACTGTACGCGACGATCGATCCAGCTGCCGACCCACGGGCGTTGTACCAGATGCTTTGCTCGCGGGCATAACGACAAAGATCCCAGACGATCAAAAAATAGGTGTCAAACCCCATCTTGTGGATGATCCCCAGCTCATATTCCAGGCGCTGGCGAACTTCCGGGTCATCCTTACGGCTGCCATAGCGTCTTTCCAGGCCGTCCTCACACAGCTTAAGCAGGTAGGTTTGGGGAGTAAATCCGGGTGAGACCTCGAAATGGGGTAGATGATAGCCCTTAAATCCAAGGTCTATCTCACAACGTTCGGCAATTTGCAAGGTGTTTGAAATCGCTCCCGGCACCTCCGCGAATAACCTCGACATCTCGTCTGGGCTGCGCAGGTAATAGGACGGACCGTTCATGCGCATGCGGTTAGGATCGCTGAGTATACAACCGGTCTGGATGGCCAGCAAAATGTCCTGCAATCGGGCATCATCTTGATTGATGTAGTGCACGTCGTTGGTAGCGACAAATTGTGCCTGGTAGCGGCGGCCCAGATCGATCAAGTTCTTGTTGATCTGCTCGAGCTCAGGGATATCGTGTTTCTGCAGCTCCAAATAAAAATGCTCGGGACCGAAGACTTCATAGTACCAATCCAGCTGCTTGCGGGCCGCCTCCATATTTTCATTCTTGATCAGGCGTGGGATTTCCGCTGACATACAGCCTGAGGTGCAGATCAATCCCTCCGCATGACTTGCCAGATATTCATGATCGATGCGGGGGAAATAATAAAATCCGTCCAATTGGGCTGCACTGGCAATCTGCAGCAGGTTGCGGTAGCCGGTTTCGTTTTCCGCCAGCAGCAGCAGGTGGCTGGATTTCTTATCCAGCTGTGAATCACGGTCTTAAATTCCTCGGGCAGATAGATAGGCCTCCACACCCTCGATCGGTTTGATCCCGGCCTTGGTCGTGGAGTTGTAAAATTCCATCACACCGAAAAAGGTTCAATGATCGGTTAGCGCAAAGCAGGGCAAACC
>JAUWLJ010000097.1 GCA_030613705.1 Chloroflexota bacterium | reverse complement strand
GTTGGGCAATTTATGAAGCTCTTCTTGAATGCTGAAGACACCCGGATTTGGATTGTTCGCTATGTCTCTAATGAATTGGGGGCCAAATTTATCCAACAGATAAATCATGAATAGCTTTTCTCCAGCGTAATGGATGAAAGTGGATTTATCTTCCTCCCCATACCTCCTTTCTGGTCGAGAAGTCAACTGCATATCTGGATTCTCTGCAAATAGCTCCGCATTTGTTTGGCCCAACGCACTGCTGGGCTCGGGAGCCCCGGAAAAATAATAAGCCAGTTCAGCCAGCGCCTCATTCAGCCACAGGTCTTCGTTCGGGTCCAGGTTCCAATGGATCAGGTGCTGGAATTCGTGAGCCAGCTTGCCAGCGGAGCTGATCGAATCGAGCCGCGCTCTGGCGGTGTTGATCACCAGCATCTCTTTTTGATTTGAGTGGGGTTGCATCGAAATCGGGAATTCATTAATATTGCTGAAATAACCAAAGGTTCCGCCCCAGTCATCTTCATCAACCAGTAAGAAATGGACCCGCTGATCGTTGTCGCTCCCCGGTGACCACTCTTGTCCAAACGCCAGGTGGTCGATGGGTTCAACGATCTCCTCGAACAGCTCTGCCAAGGCGTCGATTTCGGAATCCAGCATCCGCGAGCCGCTGGCTTTCCACCACACGGCGTTGTCGCTGATATGTCGAATTTGGGCAGTGATCTGCTTAAAATCACTGCTGCCTGGCCTGACAATGATGTAAAACCTTTCTGAATTATTTACTTCGTAGGCATCTGGATCGGGCACTTCGGCTATCAATTCATCTGGCTGCATACCCAGCAGTTCTTTAGCAAGACGATAATCATCACGTGCGGGGTGTTCCGCGTCTATTAACCGAGATGCGGTATCCCTGGCTGAATCTGGGATGGGGACTTGCACCAGGCCATCAGGGAACGGTTCTTGGGTTGGCAAGGGTGTTGGTTCTGCCGGAAGGGGGGTCGCAGTTTCTTGAACAGCCTCGGTGGGACTTTCAGGTGTTTCCGTCTCACTCGGCGTGGAACAGGCTGCGATAAGAATCAGGAATATGGTTAGATAAAGTTTTTTGGATAATAAGTCTACTGATAATTTTTGCATCATCTATTCCTCAAGTATTGTTAAAATTTTTCATGTTCAGTCTGGTACTTGGCGACATGAGTTTCCTCATTATCCGTCATCAGCGCGCTATGGTTGTATAAATCCAACCTCGTAATCTATCTCCATCGTTGTAACAGGGGCAGTAGGAGAGATGACTATCGCAGCTCGGGTGAAATCTTCACCAAGGCCAGTGATTTCAAATTCAACAGCCTGGTCTGGTTTGAGCGCGATACGCTCGACTTGGATTGGGTTGCTGAATTCCACCAGCCACATGGTCCATTCCACCGGCACCAGGTTGCTGCTGCGCACGAATCCACATGCTTCCCAACCACCCAAATCATCCTCAGCACTGTCCAAATATCCCAATTCAGGAATGGCGATGTCATCCACCTGAAATCCGTATCCATTGGTTGTGAAATCTGTGATCACATGGAAGCGGATCTGGATCTCCTGACCGGTAAATGGAGAGAGATTGACGGAATCGAAGACCCAATCGTGCGTTGAACCTGTGTAACCAACACCCAGCGAAAGGTTGTTTGGATCCTGATCCGTGCCATGGATGGTATCCAATATTTCCCAGTTACTGCCTCCATCCATGGAGACCTCCAGATAGGCAAAATCGTAGAATTCTTCCAATTGATACCAGGTCTTGAATTTCAACGTGGCCTTATCCAGACTGCTCAAATCGAGCGTTCGAGTCAGGGTGAATTCGGTTTCATCTCCACGATTGGAATACCAGGCATATTCACCGCTAGGTGGATCGGCAGGGGTTAATCGGGCTAAAGTTGAACCGGTGAAATTTACTCGGACGGGTTCCTTTTGAAGCACTTCGTAATAGCGAGTGCCATAAGGGGGCAATTGATCGGCGAGCGGCTCTCCATCAAAGGATCGCACCGTTTCAAGAAGTGGCGGAACAGGGCGGACTTCTTGATAACCGTATTGTCCGTCTGCCAAGCTGGTCCGGTTGAGCAGGTTTGCCACCGTCCAAGTAGCATACACATCTTCAAAGCTCGGTGAGCCAGGCAGTTTTGCTAGTTCTTCTCGAATGCCAAGCACCCCTGGGGCCGGATTCTTGACAATATCCTTGATTAATTGAGAACCATACTGTTCGAGGAGATAAACCGCGAAGAGTCGCTCAGCTGCGTTATGGGCAAAAGACTGTTTATCACTCTGCTCAAAACGCTGTTCTGGCCGAGAGGTCAATTGGATGGAAGGGTATTCAGCGAAAAGTTCAGCGTTTGTCAATCCTAAAGTATTGCTCCTGGGTGGTGCGCCGGAAAGGAAGCGCGCCAGTTTGGACATAGCTTCTTTGAGCCACAAATCCTCATTTGGGTCCTGGTTCCAATGGATCAGCTGGTTATATTCATGGGCCAGCTCACCGGCGAAGACTTTGGAGTCGATCGACACAGCTCCCAGATTAACGAAGATCAATTCCTTTTGATTGGAGAGGGGTTCTATGTTGCTGGGGTATTCGTGGATAATGCTGGAGTATCCTATGGTATCACCCCAGCCTGGTTCCTCGACCAACAAGATATGAATCCGGGAGTCGTTATCAACCCCTGGCAGCAACTCCCTGCTAAAGATCTGGCGATTGATTTGCACGATCTGCTCTTCAAAGTTCTGTGTAGCAGCAATGATCTGATCGTCCTCCGCCCGAGTGGTGGCACTCGTCCACCAATAAGCGTTTTCGCTGATATGGCGCAATCGGGCTGGGAGGGTGCGGTTGTCCCCGGCCAGGTCTTTGTTCACAATAAAACCCAACCGGTCGTTGATCTGGTATTCATTTTCGTTTGAAATTTCGGGTGCCAATTGTTCGGGTGTCATCCCTTTAAGTTCTTGTGCCAACCGGTATCGATCCACCGCAGGTCGATCAGCTGAGTTTAAATCTGCCGCGGTTTGTTTCGCTGAACCGGTAACCGGTATTCGAATCAACCCATGTGGGATCGGCTGCCAGGTGGGTAAAGGAGTTGGCTCATTTACTTCCATTGCTACAGGTTCTTGAGTAATCTGAGAAACTGATTGTACAGCAGGTTCATTCAATGCCAGTATGTTTTCCAAATAAGTGCATCCCGCGTTAGAGACAATTGCGAGCAGGATAAAAATTTTAACCAAGAATGATAACCTTGATATAAATTGCCCCATTCAATAATTTCTCCGCTGAAAATGGTGTTCTAGAATTAGTTCGTAGATTGAATAATGACCAGGGTGACATCGTCTTCCTGGGCATCCTTGCTCTGGAAATTACTCAGCACTTGCCAGAGGCGATCGCACTGGTCTTGGGCTGAGCCATCGCGCGGCAGCTCTAACTCCTTGATCAATCGCTCCAAACCGAACGAATCACCGTTTGAATGGCGAGCATCGATCACACCGTCGGTATAGAGCACTATCACTCCTCCTGATGGGATGCTCACCGTTTGCTCATCAAGCATTGGTTTGTCCAGGACTCCCATCAGCTGGCCCTGATTGTAGGGGGCAATTTCTGCCTTGCCATTTGCGCTGACAACAATCGGCAGCTCGTGACCAGCCCGCGCATACGAAAAAAGATTGGTCCGTCTATCCAGTATGCCGTACAACACAGTCACAAAAAGGCTCGATTCACCCATCTTGATCAGCAGCTGGTTGACGCGTTGTAAGACCCAAGCGGGAGAGGCATCCCGAGTGGCCATCGCATACAAGAGAGCGTGCGTTTGGGCCATGAAGATCGCTGATGGCACCCCTTTATCAGCAACATCGCCGATGATGATCCCCACTTTGTCCGAGCTTAAGGGAAGAATATCATAAAAATCCCCCCCAACGGCACGCGCCGGAACCATCAGCGCTCCGAAATCATACCCAGCCAAATCTGGTAGAGTTTGCGGAAGGATGCTGGTTTGAATTTCAAAGGCAACTTGCAGCTCCCTTTCCAATCTTTCCTTCTCAATAATTTGGGCCTGGGCAGCTTTTAACTCCTCATAGGCTTCGGTCAGCTCCACGTTTTTCTTCTGTAAGTCCTGGATGGTGGAATCATGGGCTATCGTCAGGCGTTCGCTGAGCACATTGATCAATTCGAATGCCATGCTGGGCTGCCGGTGCAACAAATCATCGAACTCACCATGGGACATCTCCCATAAGTGAGCCGGACCCAGCGACCTGACGCTGGCCGTTCTCAAACCAGCGCGATTGATTAAACTCAATTCGCCAACAAACTCGCCCGGACCACGCAAACCGATAAAACGTTCTTCGGGAGAACCCAAGGCTTTGATCACCTCGATTTGACCCTGAATAATGATATAAAAACGATCGCCGACATCACCCTCCTGGAATAGAACCGTGCTGGGAGGTACTTCCAGAACTCGCAGAGTTTGGGTTAATTTCCTGATTTCATCTTCCGGTAAGCCTTTGAACAGTGGTGCGCGGGCCAGCAATTTCTCTTTCATCTAGTCCCTCCCAGAGTAAACTCGAATTGAAATTCCTGATTGGTTTTCACATTGCTCAAGAATGAATAATGCAAGTCTGAATCTTCGATTTTCAGCGCCTGCTCTTCGATCAGTTTTTGAGCTTCTCTGAGGATATTCTCTGATCGTTGATCCTGGACAGCTTTTAACACTCTATAACAAGTCAGGTAGATCCACATTGGATCGCCAGTCCCTTCCAGTCCAGGTACGGCTCCAGTTTTATCAACTACGCTCACCTCACCCGCGCTATTTAATTTCTTGAAATCTGAATCCGGGTATGCATCCAAATGATTCAAGACCTCTTCAACATGAGTTAATGCTGAAATTCGATCCCCCCTTGCTAAATCCACTGCTGCCAACCCTGCCAAAGGCTCCAAAGACAGGTTCTCTTGATTGAGCTCCTTAAATTTTTCGCGCGCCTGTTGGAAAGAATCTCCGGCATTCTCATACCGTTCCGATCCAATCTGGGCGCGTCCCAGTTGAGTCAGCGCCCTCGCCATATACCTTGTGTGATGCAGCCCTTCGGCAATAGTGAGAGCTGCTTTACTTTTCTGTAACGCGGTTTCGTCATCCCCCAGGTGATGGTGGAGCAGGCTTATGTCGATCAGCACCCGGCTTTCACTCAACTTATTACCAAGCTGGCGATAGATCTCTATGGCTTGCTCGTAATAGCTTTGGGCGCGCAGGTAATCTCCCTGGCGATGGAAGTACCGTCCAATTTGACTGAGCGTTTTTGCTTCCCACGGCTTATTTCCGATATCGCGGGCGATATTCAATGATTGCTCAAATACATTTTTGGCTTTGGTATATTCACCTTGTTCGAGGTAAATGTTGCCTAAACCGACCAAGGCGCTGGATTCTATCGTCCGGTTGCCGATTTCGCGTGTGATCTCTAAAGCTTGCTCAAAGTATTTGCTAGCTCCGCCATAATCGTATTGGCTGAGATATGTATCAGCAATATTGCGGACGACCTGCCCCTCTCCCCAACGGTCTCCGATCTCTCGGCTGATGGTCAAGAACTGGTCGTAATACTTCTTGCCGCCAGCATAATCTCCTTGCAATAGCAGAATGTTACCAAGCTGGTTGAGCGTCTTCCCTTCCCCTCTGCGGTCCCCAATCTGACGGCAAAGTTGAAGGGATTTTTCGAGATAGTCGATGGCTGATGCTTGTTTTCCGAGGCGTTCATCGACTCCACCCAGATATCTCAGGCTGTCGGCTTCCAAGTTTGGTAATTCATTAGCTTTTGCGATTCCTAACGCTTCGCTGAATCGATCTTCAGCACCCGGATAATCCCCCATGGATAGCAGTGCTCGACCCCAGAGCAAATTGGCTTTGGATTCCAACTTGGGGAGCTGGAGCGATTGGGCGATGCGGATGGCATCTTGGGCGTGGATGATGATCTGAGAATAATCACTCGTCTCCGAGGCTGCGCTGGCTTGGAGCAAAGCGACTTCGCCTTGTACTCTCTCATCGTCCAGTTCCTCAGCCAGTTTGACCAGCTGCTCTAAATCCTGTCTCTGTTCTTTTCGGGAGCCTAATAAACTATAAACCTGTTCTCGCGCCAGGAGGATCGCGTAGCGTTCTTTCAAGTCTGATTGAGAGGTTAATTCGAGTGCGTGGCCAAGGTAATTCAAGGCTGATTGGTTGGCATATTGGCGAGCAGCCTGTTCGCCAGCCTGGCGGAAGAAGGAGACTGCAAGTTCACTTTTGCCAGCCAATTTAAGGTGTTCACCGATCATGCCGGTTAATTCCCCTGCCCGTTCAACATTTTCATTTATCAACCACTCGGCGACCAGGGCATGGTATGAGACGCGGGCTTTTTTCAAGATCGAGTCATAGGCGACATCCCTCAGTATTGTGTGCTTAAAGAAGAATTCCTGGGTGCCGCTTAAGGCCGAGGTTTCACGATGGTAGATCATCTCTTTGAGGCGTAATTTTTCTAGAATCCCAGAGATATCGAGCTCCTCCATCTCATCGCCATTTGTGGGGGAGTTTATGTAGCGGATGACATCGTCCCAAAAAACTCGCCCGACTACTGAAGATTGCTGCAGAACAGTTCTCTCTTCCTGCACCAACTTATCCAGGCGGGCCTGGAGTAAACTGGTCAATGTGGTCGGGACGTTCATATCAGCCAGGATGCTTGCCAGGCGGGAGGTTTCTACCTGCCACCTATCGCTGCCGGTGATAATCACACCTGTATCGATCAGCATTTTGATCAGCTCTTCTATATAGAAGGGGTTGCCATCAGCCCCGCTCACTACCAGTTCACGTAAAGCTATGGGGACCTGCCCCATCTTATGGAGGATTTCTTCCACCAGGCGGCGGCAATCACGCGTTGAAAGCGAGTTCAAGTCCAACTTGGTGTGGGACTTTTGTCCTTCACCCCATCGCGGTCGCCGCTCGAGTAAGATGGATCTCGCCAGACAGACAACCATTAAACGTTGGTCGGCTAGACTCTGACCCAGGTAATTGACCACATCCAAGGAATTATCATCTGCCCAATGGATATCATCCAAGAAAATAATCACCGGTGTGAGTTCTGAGGTCGCCTTGATAAATTCGCCCAGATAGATCCAGGCGCGATCACGCAATTGCATGGCATCATCCAGAACACCTTGCAGAAAAGGGCTGTCTCCGAAATCGAAACCCAGCAGCTGCCCGATAAAATGCGCCCGCATGACTGCATATTCACCATCATCGAAGGCTTCGCCAATACCTGTCTCGATTTTTTGATGGACAACACTGACCCGGTCGCTGGCTTGAATCTGAAAGCGATGCGAAAACATATCCCGCAACAGGGAATAAGGAGATTCTTGAATTTCCGGGCTGCTGCGCCCCTTCATCAAGTAAACTGTCTCGGATTGGTTATCCAACCCGGTTTCAAACTCTTCCAGTAATCGAGACTTACCGACACCAGCTTCACCAATCGCGGTAATGATCTGGCACTCTTTGTCTTCTGCGGCGGTGTAATAAGCGTCT
>JAUWLJ010000341.1 GCA_030613705.1 Chloroflexota bacterium | reverse complement strand
CCGCTGGAAACCGCCATAGGAACCTGGTTTGATATTGGCCACAGAGCACCACCATTGCTGCGCTCTTGGCACTATTTTTGCACACTTCCAGGAAATACCAACGGGTTTGTTGACCGTTAACAAGAAGATGAGAATTATCCGATGAAAAGGCTTTTTCAGGATAGAATAACCTGAATGGTGCGCAGCATTATCACGCCGGGAAAGATCATTTTGTCTGGGGTGGTCTTAATTGGCCTCCTCTTCACCGGAATCCTGTTGATCGCCATGGATAGTGGCATCTGGCTTCCCCTGGGAAGCGAGTTAAACATGAGCGAGGAGCCTGAAATCCAGGAACAAATTGTGTTAATCGCAACCGCTACTCAAACACAGGTATTGCCGAAGCTGACACCCACACCCGATGCATATCACTCACTGCCTCCTTTGCGTACTGAAGTAGAACAATATTTTGTCCAGCCACTCGATTCACTGCACGCTATTGCCCAGCGGCATTTCGTCAGCGTGGAGTCGATTCTGGCTGCCAATGAAATCAGCCAGCCTGACTACCTCGAAATTGGCCAACTGCTCACCATTCCTGCCCCTCAACCGGAGGGGATCGGACCCGGGTTTAAGATCATCCCTGACTCAGAGCTGGTCTATAGTCCCAGCAGCGTGGATTTCCATTTAGCAGAATTTGTTCACCAGCAGGGCGGCTATCTGTCTGGCTACAAGGAAGAGGTGGATGAGCGCCAATTAAGTGGGGTAAAAATCGTGCAACGTGTGGCTGAAGAATTCTCTGTCAATCCAAGGCTGCTGCTGGCTGTGTTGGAATACCAAAGCGGTTGGGTGACAAAAGAAAAACCAGAGGGTGAAACACTGGAATACCCCCTTGGACTCCCTGTGGAATGGCGCAAGGGACTCTATCACCAACTGGCATGGGCCGCGGATAATCTCAACCGGGGGTATTACCTGTGGCGAGTGAATGGAATCGCAATCTGGATCTTGGCAGAAGGGAGTATTTTGAGTATTGACCCGTCGATCAATGGCGGAACTGCGGGTGTACAGCACTTCTTCTCGCAATTGTACGATGGCAAAGAATGGGAGAGGGCTGTGAATCCCGAAGGGCTGTTTGCCACCTATAACAATCTCTTCGGATATCCGTTTAGTTCAAGTGTTGAACCATTAGTGCCACCAGACCTGGTTCAACCAGCAATGCAATTGCCTTTTGAAAAAGGGCAGATTTGGTCATTCACTGGCGGTCCTCATGGAGGTTGGGGAAGCGGTTCTGCCTGGGCGGCGATCGATTTTGCGCCTCCCGGGGAAGTATTGGGATGTGTACAAAGTGATGCCTGGATCACGGCAGTCGCAGACGGCGTTATCTTGCGCGCTGAAAATGGCGCTGTCATCCAAGATTTTGATAACGATGGCTTAGAACAAACCGGCTGGACTTTGCTCTATATGCATGTAGAAACGCGTGACCGTGTCCGCCCCGGGACATTTTTAACAGCCGGGGATCGCATTGGACATCCCTCTTGTGAAGGAGGAGTCTCTTCAGGTACGCACGTGCACCTGGCACGCCGGTATAATGGGGAGTGGATCCCGGCTGACCAGGATGTGCCTTTCATCTTAGATGGCTGGACAACGGTCGGGTTAGGTGCAGAGTATGATGGTTATCTGACAAAAGATGGGCGTACAATAGAAGCCTGGGACGGGCGCAATTCGATCAATGAAATCAAAAAATAGCGGTATGCAAAAGCAGCTATTGAAATTCATCCCCCTGGTGGGTACCTTCCTGGCAGGAGTAAGTTTGGCTTGTTCATTGTCACCCCGGTCGACTTCTGCACCAGTGTTTCTCGCCCCGGGCGGTGAAAACTATCCCACGAATACACCAGCTGCTGTGGCATCGATTGGGGGAGGTTTGGCGCCTGCCACAGAGATCGAGATTCCACCCGCTGAAATTCTTGAGACTCCGGCGATTCGAACCACAACTGAACCAGAGCATGCACCAACACCAACTGCGACTCCTACTCAGCCGATCGTCAATACGACACCTTTCTTGTACTATACTCAAGCAGGAGATACCTTGCCGGTTGTGGCAGCCCGCTTTGGTGTCCAACCAGAGGAGATCTCCTCACCCGATGATATTCCTGAGCGGGCTTTATTTAACCCGGGACAGCTGTTGGTCATCCCCAACCGTTTAGCGAATACCACTTTATCCCAGCACTTTATGCCGGATAGTGAAGTTGTTTACTCACCATCTGCCCTTGACTTCGATGTCAATACCTTTGTTGAACAATCCGGGGGATATTTGAGTGATTACAGCCGATTCCTGGCGACAACCGGTATAACCAGCGGCCCGGAGATTGTCCAACGCATCGCCACCGAAAATTCGATCAATCCGCGCTTATTGCTGGCAATTCTGGAATACCAAAGCGGTTGGGTATTCAGCCAAGAACCCATCGGTTCGAGCGACTATCCTCTTGGTAGAGTCAATCCTAGAGATGAGGGGCTTTACAAACAGCTTGCCTGGGCTGTCAATCAATTGTCATTTGGCTATTATGGGTGGCGGGAGGGCAGGCTGACCGAAATAAAATTCAAGGATGGTATCACCGCCCGTCTGGCTCCTGACCTGAACGCGGGAACTGCTGCCTTACAGTATTACTTCGCCCAGCTGTATGACAGTGAGCAATGGGTGGCGGCTCTTGATCTCGATAGTGGGTTCCCTGCTCTATATGAAAGCATGT
>JAUWLJ010000233.1 GCA_030613705.1 Chloroflexota bacterium | reverse complement strand
CTGTCGCAAGTTCCTCAAGTCTGATCGATGGGAAGAGTGGAAGAAGTACGAAACAGATCAAAGGAAAGGTGTGCCATCCCCTCCACCTCAGAAGTCATATCCAGAAGGCGCGACGCTGATTGATCTGGTCTCACCTGATCTTCTGACCATTGGCCAAATGCCGGTGATAGAAGCCATCAGGCGGCGGAGAAGTCGTCGAGAATTCACTGAGGAATCACTGACCTTGGTAGAATTGTCCTTCCTGCTGTGGGCAACCCAGGGGATAGACGAGGAGGCCACTCAGGCGTTCGGGGATTGGTTGGCGACAAAGGATTCTACTGCCGTCAAGGCTCGAGCAATATTGCGGACTGTGCCATCGGCGGGCGGGCGCCATCCCTTCGAGACCTATCTGCTTGTGAATCGTGTGAGGGGGCTGGAGCCTGGCCTATACCGATACTTGTCTGTGGAGCATAAATTGCTGTTCTTGCGTGCGGGTACAGAACTGACTAAGCAGGTCTCGGATGCGTTTATGCGGTGGATCCAGAGGAGCGCGGTAGTGTTCATCTGGGCGACCATTCCCTATCGAACAGAATGGCGATACAGCATTGTTGCCCACAAGATGATCGCGCAGGAGTCTGGTCACGTATGCCAGAACCTCTACCTTGCGAGCGAAGCAATTAGTGCCGGCACGTGTGCGATCACGTACGATCAGGCAAAGGTGGACAGTATTCTGGGTGTGGATGGGAAGGAAGAGTTTGCCATCTATGTCGCTCCAGTGGGAAAGGTCACTTCGGCTGAGTATCACTTTGATCATTGAGGGCTTGGCGGCACCTAACCACTTCCATGAGAAATCCCGAATTGTCAAGGGTCGACGTGGCGACCGATGCCTCCAACCTGTTGCCGTTCACCTTGCTTCCATTCATACTCTAAGTAGGCTCATGAGGTGAGCCAGGTGCCAATGGATTTTTTGAAATCATGGAATATTTTGCTCAGTATTTATTCATCGAATAGAAATGTTGCCTCTGCATAGTAGCGGACACCCTTCTGAGCTACGCGCTGTTGGATGAAATGCTGTAGTTCTTCATTCTTTTCTTCGAGCGGAATATCTGCCGCCATCGCGTCTAGCGGATAGTTGAGGTGCAGCACCCGGGGTGAAACCATAAAACGGGTGATGCCCGTTGGCAGCAGGCACCCCTCACTTGCCAGGTGTAAGACTTGCTTGATCTCGAAATGGGGGAATATAACCAAGCCACACAGGTCAGGGTAAATCGCTTTCAAGCGGACTACGCTCCATTCGTTCGTACGATCTAGACTTGCCTGGTCCTTGTAAATGTCCACAATAGCGTTTAATAGCTCCACGCGTCTTGTCAGAGATGTTACCTGAGTGCAAATGGAGAACAGATCGCCGCGGGCTACCTGGACCTTTGCCAGGCCGCAATCTTCCCCTGGATCTGGGCGTTTTTCGTCGCCGCTGACCAAATAAATATCTTGCAGCTGCTCGATGGTCGTCACTAGCTGTGATGCGTCGAATCCCCAAATCACGTGATTCCAGTTAAATAGCTTCAATCCCTGGTCGTCTGGTTTAACCACCTGAACCACCACATGTGGGAAGTTCAATTTTCGAAAAGCGGTAACCCGGTTTGCTCCATCCAGCACCATGAAACGCTGGCTGTCTTCCCGCAAGGGGGTGGCGATAGGAGGATTACGTAACACGCCGCTCTTCTGGATGCGTGCCGCCAAGGGGGGAGTTCGCTGCTCATCATGCCACTCATGCTCCACCAGGCTTGCAACGGGAATGATCTCCAGGTGAGGGGTACTCTCATGCATTTGATTCATTACTTAGCCAAGATGATCCAAATTGAACGCTTCTGGATTACCCTTTCGCCTAATTCTTTCCAGCAATGAAATCCAGCATATCGATCTTGGTCAGGATGCCTGCTGGATGGTCACCTTCAGTGACCAGGATTACATTTCCTTCCATAACCGCAGGCAGGGCATCTTCCAAACTGGTATAAATCGGGAAAATAGCTTCAGCGGGTTGGGCAATGGCGGCGATGGTCTCGACATCAGAATGTTCATGACCCGCTTCCAGCATGTGCTTTAACAAATCCACTTCGGTAACCATCCCAGCCAGGGCGCCATCCGGGCTGAGTACAGGTATCTGAGAAATATCATACTCCTTCATCTGGTTGATCACCTCTGTCATTGGGGTTTCTAAAGACGTGCAGATTAAACTCGGGCCGGTTTTTGCCTCTAAGAGTTCCTGAAGCGAGACCTCGCCCCATTCGATATCTAAGAAACCGTTTTCCCGCATCCATTTATCATCGAAAACTTTCGACAAATAACGTGATCCCGAATCGGGCAGTACGACCACCACGAGACGCTCCGGGTCCAGCTGTTGGGCGTAGCGTACCGCGGCTGCAACCGCTGAGCCTGAAGACCCGCCGCAGAAGATACCTTCCTCTCTGACCAGGCGTCTCGTCCACAGGAAGGATTCTTTGTCAGTCACCCTCAATACTTCATCGATCACAGATAGATCTAGTGATGAGGGCAAGAAATCTTCACCGATCCCTTCCACCTTGTAGGATGTTGCCTGCACATCGTCTGGGATGTGCCCCTGCTGCCAGGTTTCCAGCAGGATAGAGCCGGTTGGGTCCACACCGACCATGCGAATCTGGGGATTGCGTTCTTTGAGATAGCGTCCAACTCCGCTGATCGTGCCGCCAGTGCCCATACCGACGACGACATCGGTTACCTGTCCCTGGGTCTGCTTCCAGATCTCTGGCCCGGTGGTAAGGTAATGGCTTTTCGGGTTTTCGGGATTATGGTACTGGTTGGCAAGGATAGCGTTGGGAGTTTCGGCAACGATGCGATCTGCGACACTGTAGTACGAGCGCGGATCTTCTGGGGCTACTGCAGTCGGTGTGATCACAACCTTGGCTCCAAAAGCGCGCAGTAGCTGGATTTTCTCCTGGCTCATCTTATCAGGCATTACGAAGGTCGACTTATAACCTTTGATCGCACAGGCGAGCGCCAACCCGACACCAGTGTTTCCTGAAGTTGATTCAACTACGGTACCTCCCGGTCTCAAACGACCGCTATCTTCTGCCTCGCTGATCATTGTTAATCCAATGCGGTCCTTCACCGAACCTCCCGGATTTAGGAACTCGATCTTGGCGTATATCGGGCATGGAACACTCCGTCCAACCCGGTTGAGACGGACCAGGGGCGTATTGCCGATCACCTCCAGGATACTGTCATATACTCGCAGGTCATCAGAACTATTTAGAGATGAAGATGGCATAACTTTTATTCTCCAGGAATTTAATTGGACTAGTTAGGTAAAAATAAGCCTACCATGAATTCAACTATGCGTCAAAAATCCCTCCTTCTCAATGGGCAGAGGGAGGGATTTCAAAATCAGGTGGGATGCCTACATCCCGGCTAAGAATGCCAGTCCAACGACTCCCGGACCTACATGAGTGCCGATCACGGGGCTGACATCAGTGTACATTTTCTCATCCGGATTTAGGTGAGCACAGCCAACATCCAGAAGCCAACGTGCATCCTCTTCGGCGTTGGCATTCAGTGCAGCCAGATGCAGCGGTTTGCGCCCATCAATCCGTTCCTCGATCAATCTGACCACCCGCGCCAGCGATTTCTTGCGCGTGCGAACTCGTTCTACCGATTCGACTGCTCCCTCACGGATCTCCAGGATCGGTTTAAAGTTCAACGCCGTGCCCAGAAATTTTGCCCCTCCTCCGATGCGCCCTCCCCGGTGAAGGTACTCCAGCGTTTCCACTGCGAAAATTACCCCAGTCATGGGTTTAGCTTTTTCTACAACTTCTTTACACTCCGCCAGAGATGCCCCCTCTTTGGCCGCCCGGGCAGCCATCAGTGCCTGCCACCCTAAACCCATCACTATTGATTCTGAATTAAACACTTCGATCGCTGCATCGGGGTACTCAGCCTTGACTTGGTTGGCTGATTCAACCGTCCCAGATAATTTAGGAGAAATCAACACCGCCAGGATATCATACCCTTCATCTAATAATTGCCCAAAAATCTTTTGAAATGAGGCCGGCGTAGCCTGTGAGGTAGTTGGGTGGATCGGGTCTGTCTCTAAGCGATCATAAAACTCACTGGGTTGGATGTCGACCCTGTCCTCCAGTGTCTCTTCACCAAAGATCAGCACCAGCGGCACCTCCCACAACGGATACTGCTCCATGATATCTTTGGGGATAGTAGCCGTGCTGTCCGTCACAATCGCGACTTTTGACATAATAAGTGTCTCCTTTCGATTTAATAGGAAGAATTATGAAGGATAAATACATCTCCATAGTATATTTAACCCCCATGGGTAAGAGAAGTTGCTCGAGGTGCCCCAGCCTCCAGGGCAATCGCATATAAG
>JAUWLJ010000261.1 GCA_030613705.1 Chloroflexota bacterium | reverse complement strand
ACTGATGATGGCATCCCCCCACTGGATGACTTCGAGACAATCAATATCACCGTAAATGAGGTCAATCAGGCTCCAGTCCTCGACCCAATCGGCAATCGAAGCGTCGAAACTGAAACCCTGTTGACCTTCACCGCTACTGCCAGCGATGCCGATCTCCCCGCCAATACACTTACCTTCTCCTTGGACGCTGGTGCCCCCGCAGGAGCAAGCATCCATCCCACCACGGGTGTCTTCACCTGGACTCCCTCGGAAGCCCAGGGGTTGGGGATCTTCCCCGTTACTGTTCGCGTTACCGACAACGGCATCCCTGTGCTGGATGATTTCGAGAATCTGAATATCCTCGTCTATGATGCCACCACGCTCCAGCACATCTACTTACCAATCGTGATTAAATGAGTGACATCAGAAGAACCACCAGCCTCCCGAAACCCTACTGGTTTCGGGAGGTTTTGATTTTTAAACGAACACCGAATCAAGTCTCTCGTTACCGTTTTGATATGCGATCCCTCATCGAACGCCCACCCAATAAGGGTATCAACATCGGTACTCTTTCCTGGTAGCGGGTGTATTGCTCCCCAAATTCCCGAACCAGTTTGCGTTCTTCGTAAATCGCCCCAACAACCAGGGTCTGCCAGCGAAGATGGGTATTGCTTTGACCCTTGGTTTTGCTACTGTCGGCCTTCTTTCGCAGCAAACGCAAAAAAAAAATTACTGATACGCAAAAAGCACGTGGATATGATGTGCAGCCAAAAAACCTGGTCAGGAGGGTTCAGGTGTTGACGGCGCTCCTTTTGCCGATATTTCTGGCAACCCTGGAGCGATCCCAGGATATTTCGATCGCGATATTGGCGCGCGGCTTTGATTATAATATCTCCGCCCGAACCTATCGGCGTCAGCTGAAAATTCATCGTATCGACTATATCATCATGGGCATCATCCTCGCTATGCTTCTCAACGCATTAATGTTAAACTCTCTTGGGCTTGGTAATCCAACAGAGCAGCTCATCCTGAACATGCTTGGACAATAATTTCAAGATTGATTTGAGTGGTAAGAAAGGAGAATCAAATGGCAGAATATTATTTAGACGATAGTGTTACACAACCATTCTGGGATAACTCTGTCGAACCAAGATTGGAGATCGATTCGGGAGACACCGTAGTCTTCGAATGTCCTGAGCCTTGCGGACAAGTAACTCCTGATTGGACTGACGAAGATTTGGCAAACATTGACTTTTCATCTATTCACGCTCTAATCGGTTCTGTATACGTGAAGGGAGCCAAACCAGGCGACACGTTGCAGGTCGAGGTACTGGAATTTAAACACAAAGGATGGGGCTGGAGTGGCCATCTTAAAGGATTTGGTCTGCTGGCAGAGGATTTTGATTATGCACATATTATTCATTGGAAGCTGGATGGTGAAATTTGTGTTCTTGGTGTAAATAATATTCAGCTGCCTTTTGAACCTTTTTGTGGAACGATGGGTGTTGCCCCAAAAGAAGATGGGCGGATAGATACTATACCCCCGCGCTTCAACGGTGGCAATATTGATATTCGCGATTTGGGTCCAGGTGCGACTGTCTGGTTACCAGTTTTCGTTGATGGAGCATTATATGCGTGTGGAGACTGTCACAGTGCACAAGGAGATGGAGAACTTTGTGGCACGGGGATTGAATCGCCAATGACTGCTACTTTAAGATTAAGTGTGCGGAAAGATTTATCGCTTAAGGAACTTCAATTCCAAACACCCAGCCCACTAGGAAAAACAGACTCAAAAGGCTATCATGTTACGACTGCTCACGGCCCCGATCTTTTGGAAAATGCGAAGAACGCGGCACGCTATATGATTGACTGGTTAGTGGACCAGCATGGGTTGTCGCCCAGCCAAGCATATGTATTGTGCAGCACTGCCGCTGACCTTAAGATTAGCGAAATTGTGGATGCCCCAAACTTTATTGTTTCAGCGTTCATGCCTTTGGGGATTTTCAAAACATAGAATAAAACGAGATCACAATAATAATCTTATTATTAGATTCCAAACTAATGAAGCCGCTGACGATCAATCGTCAGCGGCTTTTGTTTACATAGACGATCCGACTTATGAGATAGGATCATTCATCCGTAATTTCAGTTGGTGGAATTTTATTCAATCTCGGGATCAACATCGGTACCCTTTCCTGGTAGCGGGTGTATCGCTCCCCAAATTCCCGAACCAGTTTGCGTTCTTCGTAAATCGCCCCCAGGATCAAGTAAAGGGTCAGTCCAATGTTCAGTGCCAATAAGTTGCTGGTCATGATGGGGGTCAACCAGATGAAAGCCAAACCAGCTGTATAAAGCGGATGGCGGACCCAGCGATATAGCCCACCCGTCACCATCTGAGAGGTTGGGTTTGGGGATGGATTCAGCATTTGCTCAAACCCCAAAAAGGACCAAATTCCAGTTTGCAGGAAACCAATCACTAATGCCAGCAATGCCAGCAGCTGCCCCGCCAGGGCAACATAAGACCAAGGCGCGGGGATGATGTAGAGCCTCTCACTGGATAACTCGGCCACCAGGGCGAGAACAGGCAAGAAGGTTAAAATGCCGAATGTGTTATAAGCCAAGCGGTACCAGCGTTCCGCTCCAGGACCAAACCACTGTCTGGCACGCGCCTTTGCAGCTAAGGTTGCCAATAAAGAGTGAACGAAACCATACACCAGTACAGAAAACAGGATGATCCAGGGACCAAAATCCATTAATCCCTCCATTAGCCCCTCCCCATCCCGCGGTATCCTTGCAGCTCCAGGATTTGCCCATCGATTTTGACCACGTAGTGTGGGAACCATGCCACGCCAAACACTTCGACGAGAATATCCTTTTTGTAGGGCGTGACTTGAATCTCGGTCAGCTGACTGGCTATTTCTTCCCAACGTTCATTAACCTCATCAAGGGTTTCTTCTTGCTCCGCTTGCAGCTCCGCGATTTGTCGCTCGTACTCCTCAATCGCTTGCAGCGATTCTTTGACCTCCGCTTCGGCTTTTTCGGTCATGCGCCGTTTGGAGAGCGATCTGGAGAGGCTTTTCTTACGGCGGCTGAATAGACTCAAGACGGTCTCGGCATGGGTGCCATATTCCTCCATCTTGCGTTGGGACAGGTCTGACCTATCCTCCTCCAGCTCACGCTGCTCGCGCTTCATCCTGGAAACGATGGTCCCAACTTTCTTATCGAATCTATCCGACACCTTCTCTAATTCCACCTCTCGCCCCTCGCGCGCTGCTTGAGCACACGCTTTGCGAAACTCCGCCTGAGAAACCTGCGGGCCGGAATAGATATCTAACTCCTCATTGGCGCGCACGGTAACCGAGGAGTTGTGATAGTTCCAATCCAGGAAATCCCTCTTCATCGAAGTCATAACTTTTGATTCCGTGAGGGGTGCCTCGATTGATCCATAGCGAGCGCGTGGGTCGGGTCTATCATCCAAAGAATCTAAATCAACGTTCCCTGAGATGTACTCCTCCCAGCGCATGAATCCACGGCGATCGGGTATTAAGGTCAGGATGGTATTATCCTGCTCAACATCCAGATTGTATTTTCGACTGAGATAACGGATCCTGGCTTGAGCCAGCAAGGCAGGTCGATAAATCAAGCCCAGGCTTTGGACCTGCTCGGGGAGCGAGCTTCCTGCAGCCTCGAATGCTCCGCTGAAGGAGAGGTTATTGGGCAAGAAGTACTCCGCCACGCTGCCAGGAACTGCAGGTCGCGTGGAAGAGCCGGGTAATTCCTGCTCTCTATCCGGCTGAAGTGGGGCAGCTACCTCAGGTGAAGGAATCGCTGGTTCGGCAGCCTTATTCGAGCTCTGCCCTGGTCGGGCTGCTAAATCTACTGGGGCAGGCGCAAGCTGCGCGCCAGCTAACTGGTTAACGGCAGGAATTTGCGCACGGG
>JAUWLJ010000241.1 GCA_030613705.1 Chloroflexota bacterium | reverse complement strand
CTGCACTACAATCTGCACAAGACCTTTTCCACGCCGCATGGCGGCGGTGGTCCGGGTTGTGGCCCCGTTTCGGTTGTCAAGAATTTGGTTGACTTCCTCCCTGATCCGGTAGTCGGGATTATCGCAGTCGGAGATGAAGAGAAGGGGGTTCCACCGCTGTATGGGTTGGTAGCACCATCACAAACTATCGGACGGGTGAAAGCCTTCCAGGGGCACTTCGGTATGTTTGTGCGCGCGTATACCTACATCCGTATGCACGGCGCTGATGGTCTGCGTAGAGTGTCCGAGTACGCAGTGCTGAATGCCAACTACTTATTATCCCTGTTGCGGGAAACCTACCATATCCCCTACGACCGTGTCTGCATGCATGAATTTGTCGCTGAAGGTCGCTGGGCGGATGCCCCAGATATCCATGCCCTGGACATTGCTAAACGTCTGATGGATTTCAATTTCCATCCACCGACCAACTATTTCCCGCTGATTGTCCACGAAGCATTGATGATCGAACCCACAGAAACAGAGAGCAAAGAGACTCTGGATGCATTTGCCTCGACGATGATCAAGATCGCTGAAGAGGCTCGTACCAATCCAGAGATCCTTAAATCAGCTCCCCATTCCACCCCCTTTGGCCGGCTGGATGAAGTAAAAGCAGCTAAAGAACTGGTGCTGTGTTGTGTTCCGCAATATACCCGTTAGAACTTGATCTAAGGAGGTACCAAATGGCGAAAGAGTCGAGCTGCGCTAAACCGACCGGAATGGTTCTCGGCGAAGCCAGCCCACAGAACGGATCAACCCATCCAGAGACTAATCTAACTGAAACGGAGGTCATGATGATCGCTCGTGTGGGAGAGAAAGCGCCTGACTTTCAGGCTCCCTCATATCACCAGGGGGACTTCACAGAAGTTAAACTCTCAGACTACTTCGGAAAATGGATCCTGTTGTGTTTCTATCCCGGGGATTTTACCTTCGTCTGAGCGACAGAAGTATCGGCGGTCGCCGATAACTACAAGGAACTGAAAGAATTAGGAGTTGAAGTGCTGTCCGTCAGTGTGGATAGCGTCTTCGTTCATAAAATGTGGAATGACCACGAGTTATCCAAGATGGTGGATGGCGGGATACCTTTCCACATGGTTTCTGATGCTGCTGGGAATGTCGGTAAAACTTATGGTGTTTACAACGAGAGCCTGGGTATTGAATTGCGAGGGCGGTTTATCATCGATCCGGATGGTATCATCCAGGCTATGGAAGTGCTCACTCCACCCGTTGGGCGTCGCTTAGCAGAGACTATCCGCCAGATAAAGGCTTTCCAGCTTGTGCGCGCTACCCAGGGTAAGGAAGCCACTCCCGCTGGATGGGAGCCAGGTCAGCTGACCCTAACGCCTGGTCCAGGATTGGTTGGTCGGGTATGGGAGGTTTGGCAGCCCAGTCAGGAGAGATGATCACATCCTGATTTCAATAATTCACTAAACTCGTTCTTGCGAATTCAAGGGAGCGCTTACGCGGGTACACGCGCTAGCGCTCCTATTAATTTCCGTATCTTTCCCGACAGATCCCTTGAAAATCATCCAGCAACATATTTTCACTATCACCTCTGTAAAGTCCTCCCTTCAGGGTTGGTGATAAAATTAGTACCCGTAATAAAAGGAGACAGGGGGCAGTTGAGCGACCTGACCCTCTTCTCCATTTGATCAGCTTGTATTTTTTCAAACAGGAAATCCAATACATACCTTTCTGTTGGAGACCTCAAGATGTCTGAACCCGGAAAATTTGAAAAGGTAAAACCCCGCCCCACTGTCGAGATACGCCTGCCGGATGGCGAAGTACTGCGTGGACCTCGCGGTGCGATGGTTGGTGAATTCCTGGCGACCCTCAACGGCGGCCCACCTTCAGACGATGCATCTCCAAATGGTTCTCCAATTTCTCCTCCAATTGTCGGTGCGGTGGTGAATGGACAGCTGCGCGAATTAACCTATCCAATCAAGATTGAATCCCGGGTAAAACCAGTCACCATGGGTGAACCTGATGGTATGCGGATTTACCGCCGTTCCCTGACTTTCTTGCTCGAAACCGCTTTCGAGGAATTGTTCCCACATGGGTCAATCGCCATCGATCATTCAGTCTCCTCCGGGGGATATTACTGCCAGGTCTCGAATCCGGCGCCATTAACCCATGATGGAATTGAGCAATTGGAAGAGCGCATGCACTCAATGGTTGCAGCGGATTTACCCCTCTCACGCTTTGTCGTCCCCCTCCAGGAAGCTATAGATTATTTCCAATCAAAAGGCCAGGATGATAAGGTTAAGCTGCTCGCTTTCCGGCGTAAAGATTACGTTACGATTTACCAGTTAAACGAATGCCGTGATTATTATTACGGATACATGGTACCCTCAACTGGTTACCTGCAGTGGTTCGCATTGGCCCCCACCAGTCAAGGTTTCACACTGCGCTTCCCGCGCCGTCACAGACCAACCGAGCTGCTCCCGCTGCCCAATTATTCCAAGCTGTTGGCAACTTTCAGGCTATACGGCGATTGGTTGCATCGCCTGGGAATCTCCAATGCCGGTGCCTTAAATGATGCTATTTACAGCGACCGGATCCGGGAGGTGATCTTGGTCTCTGAAGCTTTGCACGAACAAAGGGTCGCAGACATCACCGATGAAGTCGCTGATAGTATGGACCACACCCGTCTGGTATTCATCGCCGGACCTTCCGCTTCTGGAAAGACCTCCTTTGCCAAGCGGCTCACTGTCCAATTATTAGCCCATGGCATTGCACCTTTCTCTTTTGGGATGGATAATTATTTCGTTGATCGACACGAAACCCCACTCGACGAAAATGGGCAATACGACTTTGAATCATTGCAAGCACTCGATCTTGAGCAGCTGGCGCACGATCTCAAGCATCTGATCAGCGGACAAAGTATTCAGATGCCGAGCTTTAATTTTGTCACCGGTCAGCGGGAGCTGGGCGAAGTCGTACAACTGGAACCCGGTCAAATCATCATCATAGAAGGGATCCACGGTTTGAATCCCAAACTGCTGCCAGATATTCCCAATGATCAGACTTTCCGCATTTATGTATCAGCCCTCACCCAGCTCAATCTGGACCGGCATAACCGCGTCTCTACCACAGATACTCGTCTGCTGCGCCGCATTGTGCGCGATGCCCGAGAGCGCGGCTATACTGCTTTAGAGACAATCAATCGTTGGGAATCCGTTCGACGCGGTGAAAAACGCTATATTTTCCCATTCCAGGAAAACGCCGATATCATGTTCAACTCCGCTCTGGCTTATGAACTGCCGGTGCTTAAGTCTCTAGCAGAACCCCTCCTGCTCCAGGTTCCACTAGGTACTCCTGGATTCATCGAAGCCAAACGCCTCCTGGCTTTCTTGGAATGGTTCCTCCCCCTTGAGGGTGATCTGGTCCCGGATAATTCCATCCTGCGGGAATTCATCGGTGACTCGATTTTGCGTGATTTTAAATTTTGGCCTAATCATCGCTCACCAAGCAACGATTTGCTCTGATCCCGCAGTCCTCCCCCAACTTAACTTAATACCATTGGGCAAATTTTATTTCCCTGATCAATCGTTATTTCCTATCTGTCACACCCTGAATAGCAAGCAGCTTCTAATTGAATCCAAGGGTAGTAAATATTGGATTAAGGTTCTATATAGGGCTCCGGGACCGGTACTTGATCGGTGTTATATGCGCTAACGTGTTCAGCAGACACCCATCCTGTTCCATCTGGAGAAATCGTTGTTGGCAATCTGACCATCCACCATTCTCGATCAGAGCTTACCCCAATGATCTCTGCTGAACTCCAGGGCGCTGCTACACCATAAGCTGGATATTCTGTGCCCGGTCCACTGCGAATATTGACATAATAGTTCGCCACAGCATATGGGACGTCGGATGGCGGTGGAGGCGGTACGATCTCCGGACCTTCAGGTAGTGAGTCACCTGCAAATGTCCTGCCCAACCATGTCCCAACCACCAGAACCAACAAGACGCTAATCAGAATCAAAATAACCTTTAGGATCACACTGCTGGTGCTTTCCTTCTTGGGTTGGGGTTGTTCTTGGTTCATCATATTGATAACTCCATAAATTTTATCTCGTTTCTCGGGAAATCTGTAACACCAGTGAGGTGTTTGCCCAATGATTCTAAACCCTCGCTTATATAAATAAATTTTATCGCTCTTATCGATTCCAGACATGAATTATAACCAGAGACGTAACTACTCAGCCATGT
>JAUWLJ010000029.1 GCA_030613705.1 Chloroflexota bacterium | reverse complement strand
TAGGGTCTTCGTGCTCAGTTTGGGGCATAGATCTTATCCAGGAGGTTGATAATAAGAGCTTCGAAATTGCTATTCGGATCTTAACTTAAGTTAGGACTTACGCA
The DNA here is from genome assembly GCA_030613705.1 of Chloroflexota bacterium. GTDB lineage: Bacteria > Chloroflexota > Anaerolineae > Anaerolineales > UBA4823 > PFL25. Next base: position 11,653 of record JAUWLJ010000029.1, on the reverse strand, counting down.
GTTGGTGGTTTAAATGTCATTTCCTGTCCCGCACACTGTGTGGGGCGAGCGACGAAAGGAGCGATGTCTTGCAAGCGGTCTTTTCAGGGAATTCTCGTCGCAAGCTACTCGACCCAGGAAAGAACGCTGGAGTAAACAATGACATGAACTGCGTAAGTCCAAAAATAATAATCTCTGGAGGTAAAAGAACGATGACCATCAAGACATTGACAATCAATCTCAATACTAAGGGAAATGCGGATATTCAGGATATCACCAATCAAGTCTCACAAACTGTAGCTGAAAGTGGTCTAAATGATGGCGTCGTGACGGTTTTTACACCATCCTCAACCAGTGGCTTGACAACGATTGAATATGAATCGGGTTGTTTATCCGACTTGCGCAGATTATTCGATGAAATTATCGACCCGGCGCGCCATTACGCACATAATGCTCGTTGGGGTGATGGCAATGGGCACAGCCACGTGCGAGCAGCCCTGCTTGGGGCTTCTTTTTGTGTGCCGTTTGTCAACCGCCGCTTAACCTTAGGCACATGGCAGCAGATAATCTTTATCGATTTCGATAATCGTCAGAGGCGGAGGGAACTGGTCGTGCAATTGATGGGTGAATAAAAAAACTATAAATAAACCTCTTCTTCACCAGCTCGCATTGCGTTGAAGGCAGCTATGGAGACCTCCAGCATTGCTAGGTCAGGTTCTCGAGTTGTCAGACGTTGGAGAGCGAGATTTGGCCTGACTATCCATCTGACAAAAGAAGATCCCATGTGATTTGAAGTCCAGCGGATGTATTCATAAGCGACCCCGGCAAGTAAGGGGATCATAATTATCCGGCTGGCAAGTCGTAATCCTAGGGGCATGGGTCCCAACAAAGAGAAGAACAATATCGATAATAAAACCAGGGTCAAAAGGAAGGCAGTTCCACAGCGTGGGTGTTCAAGTGAAAATTGCTTTACAGATTCCGGGGTTAATTCAGCACCTGATTCGAAAGCATTGATCGTTTTGTGCTCTGCTCCATGGTAAGCAAATACTCGATTAATATCCGGAATCCGGCCGATAAACCAAATATAACCAACCAGGATCAACAATCTGATCATACCTTCGATAAAGTTCCCGATCCAAGCAGCGGTGTTAGCTTGGGATAGGTCTAAATTAAAAAGTGACACAAAAATTCTTTCGGAGAAGTGCCCAACGCTAGCCGGGAGGAGGAAAAATAATCCTACTGCGAAAGCTAGAGATATCACCAGGGTGATGATTAATGTAGCCCCCTCGATTTTTTCATCTTCATCACTTTGTGTGTTCGCAGAAATGGTTAATGCCCGCATCCCCAATCCAAGTGCATCCCACAGTAAAATCATGCCTCGCAAAATAGGAATCCGTACGATCTGGCTGCGATACAAACTGCCAAGTTTATCCTTGTGGATGACGATCGAGTCGTCTGGTGCGCGCATCGCGATCGCTAAAGATTGCTTGCCGCGCATCATCACTCCTTCAATAACCGCTTGACCGCCGTAGGTTGGAAGATTCAATTTGTCCATATAGCAAGTTTACCTTAGTTCGCTAGATTATAAATAAAATGAATTAGAGTGTCAATTCCACGATTCCAGGTGGGGAGGTGCAGTTTCTCATTTGGGCTGTGGACATTATCATCCGGTAGCGAGAAACCACAGTTGACAGAGTCAATCTTGAGGATATCCTTGAATAAAACGACAACCGGGACACTTCCACCTTCCCTTCGAAAGAGAGGTTTTTTCTGCCACACCCGCTGCATTGCATCCTGCATCGCCTGCACACCAACCGAATTCCGATCGGAGGTGGCTGCCGGGCTGCCCACCAGGTTCACGATTTTATAGCTGACAGTCTCCGGTATATTCTCTTCAAAATAGCGGATTAACTGTTGGTGTACATCATCCGGGTCTTGATCGGGCACCAGACGTGTGGAAATCTTCGCCATTGCCCAGGCTGGTAACACGGTTTTTGATCCTTCCCCAATGAAACCCGAATAAATTCCATTTACTTCCAAAGTCGGTCGCGCACCAACTCTCTCGACCGGAGAATAATCCTTTTCTCCCCAGAGAGCTGCTGCACCAGTCAGCTCCAGATAAAAATCCACCCCCATCGGTAAACGAGCCAGCTGGGTACGTTCCTCATCTCCTAATGGCCTGACCTTGTCGTAAAATCCTGGTAAGGTGACAGAACCATTTTCATCGTGCATTCCAGCGATTAATTCACACAAAGCCTGGGCAGGATTGTGCACGACACCGCCGTAAATTCCTGAATGCAAGTCGTGATCAGGTCCATCAATCCGCACCTCAAAGTATGCTAATCCTCGTAAAGCATAGGTGATAGTTGGCTCCTCAGCGCCGATCATGCCAGTATCTGGATTTAGCGCAAAATCGCACTTCAATAGTTCCTGATGGTTAGTGATAAATTGACCTAAATTTGGAGAACCAATTTCCTCTTCCCCTTCGATGAGAAATTTAATATTGATCGGTGACTTGCCTGTGCTCAGTACGGATTCTAATGCTTTAACCGATGCCATCACCTGGCCTTTCATATCGGATGCACCGCGCGTGTAGAGGTTTTCGCCGCGCTGGACAGGATCGAAGGCATCAGTGGTCCATAATTCTAGGGGTTCTGCTGGTTGGACGTCATAATGTCCATAAACTAAGATAGTTGCTGCCTCCTTGAGGTCAGACTGTATTTCTCCATATACAACAGGATGACCTTGTGTGGGGAAGATTTCCACTCTAGTCAAAGCCAGCTCTTCAAATTGGTTGGCGACCCATTGAGCTGCCCGATCCATATCGGCTTTATGCTCAGGGTCTGTTGATATGGAGGGTATGATCAGGAAATCTTTTAATTCTGCTAAGAAACGTGGGTTGTTCTTTTGCGCGTACTGTAGTGCAGCACTTCTTGGGTCGGACATAAAGTTCTCCTAGTTAAAGTGAGTTTATCGAAAATATTACCCGTTATCGATAAGATTCGCGTCTCTTCGTATAGATATAAACATGAGATAAAAGACAATCAAAAATGCTGTGATAATCGTGGTAAATCCAAAGAAGTTTAAATTACTTAAAGGATTAACAACTCGAACTGCGACATCGAAAAGGATTTCTTTGGGAGATAAGAAGATATCCCAGCTGTTCCAACGGGAGAAACGCCCCAAATAGATCCCAATACCTCCTAATGTGAGCACCGTGCCAGCGAAAACCCAACTCATAAACCACCCTAAATGGTTCTTGACGATTATTTGCATGGTTCTCAAGGACACTATAGCCAGGAAGAAGCCCGTCCAGGCGAAAGTAGCCAGCATGAGTATGTCATACCAGATTGGAACCCCCGGACGATCTGCCAGATGAAGGAAATCGGTAATGATATAGGGTGCATTGGGGAAAAAGATCAACCATAAAATACCGGGGAAAATGATCACCCACCGACGTCCTGGGCGGGATATGTACAGCGCTGCAGCCCAAATACTGAACAAATATGGTATCCAGGCTAAAAATAAATTCCAAATCAAGTTCTGATAGGCAAACGAATGACTCTGCAATACCCTTGCAGAAAATAAAGCCAGGGCAAAAAAAGTCGATAACAGAATTGGATAGATTGTTTGGCGAGCGAGAAAGCGATGCAAACTTTGTAGATCATTGATCGGGTTCTGCATGAGCTACCTCCTCATCGGGAAAGTTATCGAAATTGGATACTGTATCGCCAACACAAATAATTCCTTTCGTCAGGATTTGTGCTCGTAATCCCCCGCGGTGCACCAATGCGGGTAAAAACTCTTTTTGAGTGAGACTCGCCAGATGAGCACACGGCTCGCATAGGCGGATTCCTCGGAGAGTAACATGACCAACACGAAATTCCTTGCCCACCAAGTGATTGAGAGGCACATTCTCGGTAATCAAATTACGCCGACTCTCAGCGGGACTAAGGTAAATATTGTGCTCGGTTTCGAGAGCCTTTAAAGTCTCCTTTTCGATTAAGGTTATTTCTCTGGCTGGTTCAGTGCCTTCTGGAGCAATGCCGGCGAAATAATAATCTCCTTCTAATCCTCTTCCAGGAACCGCGAGAACTTGGGCCATCTCAACTACTGGTTCACTTGGTTCCGGACGAATGAATATTGATGAAATTTGACCATTAAAAACCATGATTACCACCCTTCAGTGAATGACTTTGTGGTAATTGCTCACTGGAGAACTCAGTCTGGCGTACCTGAGGCAGAATTATATGACAAAATCCATGCTTGGAGGAGTTTATTTGGATTTCTATCGAAGTATTAATCCTGCACATGTGTTAAAATAAATAAACTCGGATCGGCGGTCGTCGCAGGCAGGTCCTGCGGCGGCGTCGGGGTATTCCCGTCGAAAAGTGCCGCCATCCTCGTGGTATTATTTTTCGGTTCAGTTCACCACCGAATATTGGACCACCGGTCGCCGATCCATGCCTCTCTGGAAAAACTATTACCTGGCGCAATCTATCCCAGAAGCACTAACCAGGCTCAATGAAGGAGCTCGTGTGATCGCGGGTGGTACCGATCTCCTTCTGGAAATCCAACAGGGTGTTCAACCACCACCTGAAAGTCTGGTTGATGTCTGTAATATCCCGGAGTTAAACTCTCTGGAAATCAGGGGGAAAGATTTATTCATTGGAGCAGGAGTGCCGCTAAACCATATTGTCGCCTCGCAGCTTGTTCAGGAAAATTCACAGGCTTTGGTGGAAGCGTGTAATCTAATCGGTGGCCCTCAAGTTCGAAATACTGCGACCTTGGGAGGAAATATCGCCCATGCCTTACCAGCAGCGGACGGTACAATCGCTCTTCTCGCCCTGGATGCACAGGCTGAATCAGTCAGCTCGGAAGGTTCTCGCATCACTGCTCTAGAAGAACTATTTCTCGGCCCTCGACACTCGAGGATAGAAGAAAATCAGGAATTGCTCGTTGGCTTCTATCTCCCTTTACGAAAAAATTCCCAGGCCTCGGCATTCAAAAGGGTTATGCGTCCTCAGGGAGTAGCACTTCCGATATTAAATATGGCGGTTTGGCTGCAGAGAAAAAAAGATAGGATCGCAGATGCTCACCTTGCATTGGGTCCTTCTGGTCCAACACCCCTCCGAGCTAGAATGGCGGAAAATGTGTTGCGAGGAGAGAAAATCAGCCAAACCTTGATCGAAAAGGTTCATCAGGTTATGCTGGAAGAGGTTCATTTGCGGACAAGTCCATATCGTGCATCTGCGGATTACCGCACGCATTTAGCGAAGATCCTTCTGCAAGATGTGCTCGAAATTGCTTGGGAGAGGGCTGGTAAAGATTAATGCGACTTGCTCATTTTTTCAAGGTGAATATTTAATAGTTATTACTGGGAACGAGATTATGGATCTTTATTTGAATGGAAAGCCAATCACAATCGATCCGCAACCAGGAGAAATGTTGGTAGACATGCTCCGGGAACAGTTGGCTCTCACCGGGACGAAAGTTGGCTGCAACGAAGCCGAATGCGGCTCATGTACTGTAATTGTCGATGGGGAAGCTGTCTTGGCTTGTGCTTACCCTGCTGCGCGTGCAGCTGGGCGAAATGTGATTACGATTGAAGGATTATCACCATTGGCTCTATCGCCTGATGAGATGATCGAACAGGATGAATTAGTTCAAAAGAGTCTACATCCAATCCAGGAGGCATTTATTAAACATGGCGCTGTCCAATGCGGATTCTGTATCCCGGGACAAATAATGACTGCCTATGCTCTTTTAGAACATGATCCGGACCCAGATGATGAAGCTATTCGTCACGCATTGAAAGATACTCTTTGTCGTTGTGCTGGTTACCCGAGCATTTTGAACGCAGTTAAAGCTGCTGGGGAAAGAATGCGAACAGGCGTACCGATCAGGGCTCCTGAATTCCAGTCATCCTCCCCTTTAGAGGTGATCGGCAACAGCTATATCCGACCTGATGCATTGGACAAAGTGATCGGTCGCACCAAATTCACCGACGATTTGAAATTTGAGCACATGCTCCAAGCGCGAGTAAAACGAGCAGGGGTCCCACACGCCATTGTGAAAAGATTAGATATCGAAAAAGCCCGCCAGCTGCCGGGTGTTTTAGCGGTTTTGACTGCTGCTGACATTCCAGGTGAAAAGAAGCATGGTCTCGTGATTTACGATTGGCCCGTACTTGTGGGAGTTGGAGAAAGAGTCAGGACGGTCGGGGATGCACTGGCAATCGTGGCAGCGGAAAGTCGTGCTATTGCCACTCAAGCGCTCGATCTGATCGAGGTGGAATTTGAAGCTCAGCCTGTGGTCAGTGATCCCGTGCAGGCCTATGATGGATCTTCCCCGGCTATTCATCCGGGTGGTAACTTGTTGAAGCATATAAAAGTCCGCAAAGGTGATATTGAACTAGGTTTTGCTGAAGCTGATTTGGTACTTGAGCATGAATTCCACACCGGAATTTATGAACATGCTTTCATAGAACCTGAATGCAGTATTGCTCGTTTGACACCTGAAGGACGAATGGAGATCTATGTCGGCTCCCAAATACCCTATGCGGATCGAAATCAGATCGCCAGGGTTCTAGGCTGGCCGGAAGAAAAAGTTCGGGTGATTGGCATGATGATTGGCGGTGGCTTTGGTGGAAAAGAGGATATCGCCGGTCAAATACATGCTGCTCTGCTGACCGAAAGGACTGGTCGGCCAGTAAAACTGCTTTTCGATCGCCATGAGAGCCTGTTGGTACATCCGAAACGACATGCGACCCAGATCCGAATCAAAATGGGCGCTAAGCGTGACGGTCGCCTGACAGCTGTGGAGTCAGAGTTGTATGGTGACACCGGTTCCTATGCTTCCCTGGGAGAGAAGGTGATGACCCGCGCAACGACTCACTCGGCCGGACCGTACGAGATGCCGCATGCGAAGGCGGATTGTTATGCGATGTATACCAACAATCCCCCCGCGGGAGCATTCCGGGGGTTTGGGGTTACCCAAGCATGCTTCGCAGTAGAGAGCATGATGGATATTTTGGCTGAGCGGCTGGAGATAGATCCGGTTGAAATCCGCCGGATGAATGCATTACGTCTGGGAAGTACGACCAATACTGGACAAGAACTTCGGGAAAGTGTCGGTTTGCTCGAATGCATCCAGCAGGTTCAATCTGAAATGGAATCCCGTATGGATGGTGATCCGTTTAAACCGCGATCTTCACCAGGAGCAGAGCATTTGCGCCGTGCGTGGGGATTTGCAGTGGCGTACAAGAATACCGGCCTGGGAGGCGGTGCCCCGGACAAATCTGCTGCCGAAGTGGAATTATGTCCAGATGGGATTCTAGAGGTCCGTACCTCGTCTGCTGAGATCGGACAAGGTCTGGTGACTGTACTCCAATTAATTGTTGCCCAGGAATTCAGGACTTCACCTGCTAACGTGCGTGTCTTGCTCTCCGATACGGACCTCACTCCAGATGGTGGGCCAACAACGGCATCCAGACAAACTTATGTCAGCGGCAATGCAGCCCGGATGGCAGCTCAAGTTTTACACCAGGCGATCAGCTCCACACTCGCGGAAAAATATGATTGCCCGCCACAGGAAGTGCACTTTGAAGAGGGCTTGGTGCGCTTGAACGGTAATTCTCTGCCAATGGAAGAAGTTTATCTTGAGATGAACGAAGAAGGACGATCTCCCCGAGCCCTCTATGAATATTGGGCACCTTCAACCGATCCCTTGGGAGATGGAGGCAATATGCATTTTGCATACTCTTTTGCTGCCCAGGCTGCGGAGGTGGAGGTCGACACGCATACCGGTGAGGTTAAGGTTCTCAATGTGATCGTCGCTAATGATGTAGGAAAAGCGTTAAATCCACTCGGTTTGCAGGGTCAGGTTGAGGGCGGTGTTGTCATGGGATTGGGAAACGCGCTTACAGAGCATTTTATCGTCGAGGAAGGGCGTGTCATTACTGACCGTTTAGCTCGCTACAGAATGCCATCTATTGTCCAAACTCCGCAGATCCACTCGATTGTTATTGAGCATCCTACTCAAGATGGCCCCTATGGAGCTAAAGGTGTGGGAGAACTATCGAGTATCCCGACTACGCCTGCCATTACAAATGCGATCTACAATGCCGTCGGGGTCCGGATTGATAATTTACCAGTCGACCAGGAGGAGATCGTCCGGCAGTTAAATAAGTTTTCCAAGACTGCTGAATAAAATGGAAAATAACGGTGCACAACAGGATTTACTGCTGCCGAAATGGCTCGAATGGGCGCGTGAAATCCAGGCTCTTTCACAAACAGGACTGCATTTTGCTGAAAACCATTATCAGCGCGAGCGATTCTCGCGATTATTCGAGATAGCCGCGGATATCATCAGTGTGCATTCTGATCTTGATCAAGCTGAATTGGTTGAGATTTTCAACGACCAAATTGGCTATGCTACCCCACGGATTGACGTAAGAGGCGCAGTATTTCAGAAAGGAAAACTGTTGTTGGTTTGCGAAAGAGCGGATGGCGGTTGGACCATGCCTGGCGGTTGGGCTGACGTCGGTGATCTTCCTTCAACAGCTGTAGAGCGGGAGGTGCTGGAAGAAGCCGGTTTTGAAGTATCGGCTCAGCGAGTGATCGGAGTCTATGATGCCAACCGCACAGGACCTTTGGAGGTTTTTCATGCCTTCAAGATCGTCTTCTTGTGCGATATTCTTGGTGGCGAACCGCGTACCAGCGACGAAACTTCACAGGTGGGTTTTTTCAGCCGCGATGATATACCTGAATTCCTGTCTGGTGAGCGCACTCGCCAACGTCATATTGAAGATGCATTCATTGCAAACTCCGAAGATGGTCCGACAATATTTGACTAGTGTGCAGGTGGGATATTAATCCTTCACCCCTGCTCGCTGTATACAGATACAAAGTTAAGAATTATTTGATAATCGAATTATGGAACTGACAGCGCTCCGATTCCCATTCCCTGGACAAATATACCGCAGCGCGATGCCATACAGCGCCTACGATCCTGATGGAGAACTGATTCCGGCTTATAAGAATAACGATATCTCCATGATTGTCATCTTATCCAGCGATGAAGAAATCAAGCGCCTCACTGGTCGCGAATTGCGATCCATTTATAAACTTGAAGGGTTTGAAATCCTTTACTTCCCCATTCCGGATTTTGGAATCCCGGAGACGGATGAATTCCGAGTGGTTGTTGAGCAGGTATTCACCCGCTCAAAATCTGGAAAAAGAACAGCGATTCACTGTCACGCAGGTCTGGGACGCACTGGCATGTTTGTCGCCTGTCTGGTAAAACTAGGTCTGGATTATTCTAGTGACGAAGCTATCCACTGGGTGCGAAAAATAATACCTGGAGCCGTCGAAGTTCCAGACCAGGAGCAGCTGGTGAGATCGTTTTGAATTAAGGAGAATAGTTATCATGTTGATCACCAATGCGAAGCTGATTACCTGGGAAGAGCCCAATCGGATATTGGAAGGGCAGGCGATTCTGATAAATTCTGATCGCATCGAAGCCATCGGTCCTGAAGATCAATTAGCGACACAATACCCTAATTCGAAGAAATTGGACGCTGGGGGTCAATATGTCATGCCTGGAAATATATGCGCCCACACGCATTTTTATGGAGCATTTGCGCGTGGTTTGGCTATTCCTGGAGTGGCGCCGAAGGATTTTCCCGAGATTCTCCGCAAACTATGGTGGCCTTTGGATAAATCGCTGGGGCTTGAAGACGTCCGCGCATCCGCTGAGGTGATGCTGGTGGATGCCATCAAACATGGCACAACGACTCTCATCGATCACCATGCCTCTCCTAATGCCATTGATGGTTCCCTGGATGTGATCGCTGATGCGGTCAAGCAGTCCGGTTTAAGAGCCGTTTTGTGTTATGAGGTGACTGATCGTGATGGCTTAGATAAGGCAGAAGCTGGGATCCGGGAGAATGTCCGTTTTCTTGAACGAAATCTGGCTGAGCGGCTCGCAGGGGGCAGGGTGGCAGGAACTTTTGGATTACATGCCAGTTTGACCCTCTCTGATGAAACGTTGGATGCCTGCCGGGATGCTGCGCCTGACGGAGAAGGATTCCACATCCATGTCGCCGAACACGAAGCTGACGAGTACGACAGTATTGGTAAATCCGGAACTCGGGTCGTCGATCGGTTGGCGGAGCATGGTATTCTGGGACCGAAAACGATCGTCGCTCATGCGATCCATATCGATATCAAAGAAGCGGAATTGTTGGCTGATACCGGTACGTGGGTAACTCATCAACCACGATCGAACATGAATAATGGTGTCGGTGCTGCTCCCGTTGAAGAATTTTTGCGAGCAGGAATCAATGTCGGAATCGGAACAGATGGATTCAGTCATACCATGTGGGAAGAGTGGAAAACTGCATACTTTCTGCATAAAGTCTGGCACCGTGATCCAAGGCGTTTTTCTGGTATTGATGCTGTCCGTCTGGGTGTTTATAATAATGCTGCCCTGGCAAATATATTCTTCCCAGAAGCGCCTCTCGGTACGCTAGTACAAGGGGCATTCGCAGATTTGATTTTTGTGGATTATCATCCGCACACCCCGCTGACCGCAGGCAATTTACCCTGGCAGATCATCTTTGGATTTCATGAGAGTATGATTACAACCACTATCGTAGCAGGTGAAGTGCTGATGCGAGACCGCCAGCTGCTCACACTGGACGAAGAAACCATCACAGCCAGAGCACGTCAGTTAGCTCCGCAAGTGTGGGAGCGATACAACAGCTTTGTACCGAAATAAATTGGAGCATCGATGACAGCCGAGAATCCCCTTCCAACGATTGCAATCTTAGGTGGCACAGGAAAAGAAGGACCAGGTTTAGCCCTACGTTGGGCAAACTTCGGATATCCAATTATTATTGGCTCACGCCAGCTGGAGAAAGCACAGGCGACAGCAGATAAATTGAATAACGAATTAGGCAGCGATACGATCCGTGGTTTCGAAAATGGTACTGCTGCACGTAAAGCAGATTTATGCGTGCTCACCGTCGTGCATTCAGCCCACGAGCAGGCGATTGATGGTTTGAAAGAAGATCTGAGCGGTAAAATTCTCGTTGATGCAACCGCTCGAGTGGATTTCCGCGACCCCAGACCACCAGCACCTCCATCTGCTGCTAGATTAGCTCAAAATAAGCTTGGTGATCAGGTTCGTGTCGTGGCAGCTTTCCAGAATGTTCCCGCGGCAGCACTGCGGAAAAACCTTGACCAACCTCTCGATGAAGATGTGCTGATTTGTGCTGATGATCCCGCCGATGCAGCAGAGGTAAGCAAATTAGCCGAATCGCTGGGCTTGAACGCCTACTATGCCGGAAATCTAGACAATGCTGTTGTCGTAGAGGGGTTGACTTCTATATTGATCAGCATGAATAAACATTATGGTAGTCGATCCGCCTCAATTCAGGTTACCGGAATCAGTGTGGATTAATTTTGACAAAAATCTTTCCCTCAAGTTTTAACCAGGTGGTTCACCTTGACCCTCACGCTAACTCCTTTATTTAATATCCCTCTGGTTAAACGAGGAGATGATTTAGCTGCGCTTTTCGTTGCCGCATTAGGACGTGAGGGATTGGTCTTGGAACCAGGAGACATCCTGGTTGTGGCTCAGAAGATCGTATCTAAGGCGGAGGGTCGTT
>JAUWLJ010000031.1 GCA_030613705.1 Chloroflexota bacterium | reverse complement strand
GCACTACTTGAAGGAGCAAATCGCCCAATTCTTCTTGCAACGCCTCTTGATCCTCTTCATCCAGGGCTGTGAGAACCTCATATGTTTCTTCGAGCAGGTACGGGCGCAATGTTAAGTGTGTTTGCTCACGATCCCAAGGACATCCGTCTGGGGCGCGTAAATGGGCAACTACCTCTTGAAACCCCTCAAATGATGAATTGCTCTTCAATGGTGGGACATACAAGGAAGTGAGCAAACCAATATTTTGGCTGCGATCGATTTCATAGAGATCGAGGGTTTCGACATGCGCTTTTTTTGTCCCAGCACCATGGACCATCTTGACCTGGTGATTGTCTGGATAAACAGCCATCAAAGTGAGTTTCACGTTCGAGGCCACTGCAGGTGAATAAATTTGGGCGATCACTGCGGGCGCGCTGGGGGGGAAAAGAGGATGATGGGAAATTGCAAGTTCTAAGGCATCTACCAATGCAGTGTGTGGGAACGGGTCAATTCTCAGCAGACCAAAGGTCGACTCGATAAAACTTATCCCCTCAACAATGGTGACTTGAATATCCTCGTCCTGAGCCCGGCGAGCGATCTCAGGTGTTGTCGCCTCAGCGATAAATGGATGTCCCGGCACTCCATAGACGATGCCTGTTTCTCTCTTACCTAATGAAATGACCGTATCAACAATCTTCTCATAAACGTCTTCAAATGATGCTCCTTCTTCATAATATTGGTCGAAGGAATGAACCCGCAATTCAGATGGAAATCCAGCCACAGTCGGATGCATACTTGTACGCAAATAGATCTCTGATATATTTCCCAATATTCCCCACGCCTGGCGAGTAAGCAATGCCGGGTTGCCTGGCCCAAGACCTAGAAGTGTGATACCTGGTTGACTCATTTTATAGATTTCCTCTTACTTTTCAAATAACAAATGGCAAACAAATTCGTCTTAAGAGCAGGTGCATGATTTTAATACAGGATTGTTGATTAAATCAAAAATGCGTGAGAGCGATTCGCAGGACGGGAGATCCCAGTGCCACGAAAACAGGCTCACGCATCAAAGTTTTGTGTGAAGAATTTTACCGCTTTGTGTAGGTTGGGGCTTTTCGGGCTCGTTTTAATCCAGGTTTCTTGCGTTCTTTTTCGCGTGGATCGCGAGTTAATAGACCAGCCTGGCGCAACAGTGGCCGATAATCAGGGACCATTTTGATCAATGCGCGTGCCAATCCAAGTTTTACAGCATCCGATTGACCCGTGACACCACCACCTTTTACCAAAACCGTTACATCCAGCTGCCCACTGCTTTCGCCTGTTGTGTCAAATGGTGTCAAGATGTTCTCTTTATCTCCCACACGAGGAAAGTAATCCTCCAGGGTTTTTCCATTAATTGCAAAACTTCCAGCACCGCTCATGATCCTCACTCTGGCGGTGCTCTCTTTGCGACGACCGATACCTTCGTAATACTGTACTGCCATAGATTTCTCCTTATAACTCTACCGGTTCAGGATGTTGAGCACTGTGGGGGTGATCGGGTCCAGCAAAGATTTTCAGCTTCTTAATCAGCTTGCGCCCATATCGATTATGCGGCAACATTCCCCAAACTGCCTGTCTGATCACACGATCGGGATATTTCGCTAATTGATCGCGTAGATTTATCTTTTTTAATCCGCCAGGGTATCCACTGTGACGATAATAATATTTATCGTCTAGCTTCTTTCCGGTGACAGTAATTCGCTCCGCATTGACTACGATGACATAATCACCGGTATCTACACCTGGCGTAAATGTCGGCTTATCTTTCCCTAATAATATAATCGCTATTTGGGTGGCCAGCCGGCCAAGATTCTTTCCATTTGCATCCACTAATTTCCATTCATGAGCGATATCGCCAGATTTTGGTACGTACGTTTTTTGCACAGTTCTCTCTCCACTGCTTCTATTTATCTTGTTTATAACTCATATCAAATTCAAGTTAATGTCATCCGCTTGATGGAGAATAAACGACTTCACTCAAAATTAATCCTTGTGCGGGGGCAAGTCCCTGAACCAGCTCCCTTTGCTTTCCATCAAGATATGGCTTTAATTCTTCAGCATTTCGCTTTCCCTGGCCAATCTCTACCTGGAAACTTACCAATCGTCGGACCATATGATACAAGAACGCGTTCCCCAAGATTTCAAAGACCAGGTCTTGTTTAGCTCCTCGCCAGGTGGCAGTAAAGACTTCTCTGATCGTGCACCCTCCTGGTTGTGGTGCAGATCCAAATGCTGAGAAATCATGCCCGCCAATCAGGTACGCCTCTGTTTCGTGGAGCAGATCTACCGAAACTGCAGGCCAAACTCGCCAGGCATACCGCTCACGTAGAGGCTGTCGAACATTATCACAAAACAAACGATAGCAGTATCGGCGAGCGAAAGCAGAGAAACGGGGGTGGAAATCATTACTTGCTTGTTCTACCGATTGAGCAGCAATATCATCCGGTAGATTGGCGTTCAAGGCATTTTTCAACTCTACAGTTGAGTGATTCCATCCGAATTCGAATGCGATCACTTGACCTGAAGCATGTACTCCCGTGTCTGTCCTACCTGCGCCGAGAATGGTTGTATTTTGCCAACCGATTGCTCGCAAGGCAGATTCAACCGACGCTTGAACTGTGCGCCCCTTCACCTGACGTTGAAAGCCTTGAAAATCAGTTCCGTCGTAGGCCAGGATAACTTTGTAATGTGCCATTTACATGCTATGGAAGGCGATTTTTACTTGATCGCTTCCAAATGAAAACCAGATTATAACTTTAACTTACTCTTCAATTAGCTCAATCAGAACCATCTCCGCAGAGTCACCATAACGCGGTCCGAGCTTCAAAATACGTGTATATCCACCTGGTCTATCTTCGTAACGAGGTGCGATATCGTCGAACAATTTCTTTACCATTTCAGGATCATCCATTCGAGCTGCAGCTAAACGACGGGTGTGTACCATCTGCGCTTCACCAGCAGAGTTTCCGCGTTTTGCCAGTGTGATCAATCTTTCTGCCTGACCACGTATTGCCTGAGCTTTAGCTCGAGTTGTCTTGATCCGTTCATGAGTGAACAGTTGATTTACCATAATACGCCGCAGGGCTCTGCGTTCATCTTTGCTACGGCTTAGTCTTTTACCTGCTACTTTATGTCGCATTTCTTATACCTGCTCCGCCTCATTTTCTTCTTCATCTTCCAGATAGCCCTTCTCGCCCATCTTAGTTCTGAGCTCGTCGAGGCTTTTTTCACCAAAGTTGCGGATGGACATAACAGCTTCATCGCCCTTTTCAAGCAACTCCAGTACTTCACCTACAGTGGTGATTCCAGTTCGTTTGAGGGAATTAAACACCCTGACTGACAAGTCCAGATTTTCAATCGGTGTCTCGATCATTTCACTGGTCAAACGGCTACTTTCTTCTTCCTCCTGGTCGATGATGGTCAGCGATTCCTCACTTACTCCCGCTAAATGACGGAGATGTTCGATCATAATTTTTGCGCTTGTGCTCAAGGCGTCTTCTGGTCCAATCGTTCCGTCAGTCCATATTTCCATGAGGAGCCGATCATAATTTGTACTTTGCCCGACTCGAGCATAACCGGCTTCCCAATTAACCCGCTTTACTGGGCTGAAAATAGCATCAATTGGTATCTCACCAATGGGTAAACGCCCACCACGCTCATCCGCAGGAGAATATCCTCGACCGCGTTCGGCGTTCATTTCGATCTCGAGGCTCGCTTCGTTTGTATCGACTGTGAAAAGATAAAGATCTGGATTTACGATCTCCACCTCGGGGGGAGCGATAATGTCTGCTGCTGTGACAATCCCCGCACCCCGTACCTCGAGATGCATTCGAGCCGTATCAACATCGAACATTTTTATCCGCAGCTGTTTAATTTGCAACATGACGCGAATGACATCTTCGCGCACTCCAGGGATTGAACTGAACTCGTGATGCACATCAGCAATTCGGATCGAGGTGACTGCCGTGCCTTCCAAGGATGAAAGCATTACCCGGCGAAGGGCATTTCCCAGGGTAATTCCATAACCACGTTCGAGCGGGCTGATTACAAACTTGCCATAATTCCGAGCTTCCGCCTCCCGCTCAATTTTTGGCGTCACCATATTTGTCAAACCTATCACCGTTCACCTCATTTGGATAATCAAACCATCTCTCCTTCAAAATTCGAGGGAGAGTAAATAACATCAATCTATCGTTTGTAATATTCCACGATCAATTGTTCATTGAGATTACCATCAATCTCAGCTCGCTCAGGTAAGCGAACAAGAGTTCCTTTCAGATCTTTCACATCCCTGCTCACCCAGTCTGGTGTTGTTCTTTCCTCTGCGATTGCTGCCAGATCTTTAAAGAAGGTTCTTTTCCGTGAACCCGCTCGCACCGCGATCTCATCTCCTGGAGTAATGAGCATGGATGGTACATCTGTCCTTCGTCCATTGACATCAAAATGCCCGTGGGTGACTAACAATCGCGCCTGGGCTCGATTGGCAGCAAATCCCAATCGAAATACAACATTATCCAGACGGGATTCAAGGATTTGAAGCAAGTTTACACCCGTAAGACCCCTGCGCTTCAATGAAACATCATAATATCTTCGGAACTGTCTTTCCAGAACTCCATAAGTCCGGCGTGCCTTTTGCTTGGCACGCAGCTGGCGGTTATAGTCAGACTCTCGTCTCCTGCGGTATTGCGAACCTTTACCATGAATTCCGGGAGGATATCCCCGTCGCTCAAACGAACACTTCGGTGTGAAACAACGTTGACCTTTCAAGAATAATTTTTCACCTTCTCGCCGGCACAATTTGCAGACCGGTCCAGTATATCTAGCCATTCGCTCTTCCTTCTATAAAATTAATTTTTCTGTTATACGCGTCGTTTTTTAGGTGGACGGCAGCCATTATGCGGTACCGGGGTCTTATCGGTAATTGCAGTCACTCTCAGCCCGGCAGCTTGGACAGCTCGAATTGCTGATTCCCTACCAGGACCAGGTCCCTTGACAAATATTTCAACTTCCTGGATGCCAATAGCTTGAGCTGCCTTGATTGCTTTCTCAGCTGCCAAACGGGCAGCGAAAGGGGTGCTCTTCCGAGATCCTTTAAACCCAGCAGATCCTGCACTTCCCCAAACCACAGTGTTCCCTTGCTTATCTGTGATCGTCACAATTGTGTTATTGAAGGTTGCAGTGATGTGCACCTGTCCAGCAGATAAAGATCTTTTTGTTTTGCGACCACCTGAACGGCGCGATCGTTCTCCTGTTGCCATAAATCCTCGCTATCCTTCCTCGTTTAGTTTCTTCTAGAGATGAAAGAAAATTCTCTTTCATCAAGCAGATTACTTCTTCTTTGCTCCCCGTCGGCGACCACGACCAGCAACGGTTTTCTTGGGTCCTTTACGGGTACGGGCATTTGTGCGGGTGCGCTGTCCGCGTACAGGAAGATTCCGGCGATGCCGCAATCCTCTGTAGCAGCCAATTTCAATTAATCGTTTGATATGCATTTGGACATCACGCCGTAAATCACCTTCAACCTTATAATTTTGATTGATGAATTCGCGTATTGTAGCGACCTCAGAATCAGTCAGATCCTTCACCCGTGTGTCAGGATTTATTTGAGTCCCTTTCAGTATTTCTTTTGACCGGGTTGGACCGATGCCATATAGATATCGCAACCCTATTTCAACCCGTTTATTACGGGGGAGGTCAATGCCTTCAATTCTCGCCATAATCTATTATCCCTGTCGTTGTTTGTGTTTTGGATTCTCACAAATTACATATACTACGCCGCGACGTTTTACTATTTTGCACTTCGAACAACGTTTTTTTACCGATGATGATACTTTCATTGGCTAATCTCTCCTTACTTTCTATTCGTGATTCTCGAAACACGAATGGTCAGTAGCCGAAGTTTCAATTATACATAACCTAATCTCTTATGTCCAGGGTCGCATTATAGAGCAGTTAATATTATCGGCTCATTCTCAGTAACTGCAATCGAATGCTCAAAATGGGCGGTCAATGAGCGATCTGCCGAGATAACAGTCCATTGATCATCAAGCACTCGCGTTCGTTGCGTGCCAACCATCACCATCGGTTCTAAGGCGACTGTGATTCCCGGACGGATAGAAATACCACGTCCGCTGACACCAAAGTTTGGCACCAATGGACCTTCATGCATGTCGCGCCCAACACCATGTCCTGTGTATTCACGTGGCACATGAAAATTGTACCCTTCTACAAACTGCTGAATTGTTGCGGAGACATCACCAACCCGGTTCCCAGGGCGCATTTTCTCGATTCCCAGATATAATGCTTTTTCAGTCACCTCTAACAGTTGCTGCGCTTGGGAAGAGATTTCTCCGACACCCATGCTAAACGCAGAATCCGCTACAAATCCATTCAATACCGTACCGCAATCCACTGATACTAGATCGCCTTCCTTCAACTTCCTTTTCCCAGGAATGCCATGAACCAGTTCTTCATTAATTGAAATAGTGAGCGTCGCTGGGTAGGGGTATGGACCTGGATAATTCTTGAAGGCTGGCTTTCCACCATTCTTGCGAATGAGCTCTTCAGCAACTGCATCTAATTCTTGTGTTGTAATACCAGGACGGATCATCTCCCGCACGGTCTTGAGCACCAATGCATTGACCCGTCCAGCTTCACGCATCGTCTCAATCTCAGGTGGATTCTTAATCACAATTGGTCTATCAGACATCGCTTTCTTCCACTTCTTTAAGAAGATTGGTCAGGTCAGAAGTCACTAAATCTATTGACCGATCTCCATCAACCTCAACCAATATCCCACAGTCCGAGTAATACTCTAGCAATGGACGAGTTTGTTTTTCGTAAACACGGATGCGGCGGGCGACAGTTTCTGGTTTGTCATCTTCCCTTTGATACAGTTCCGATCCATCAAAATCACAGACTCCAGACTCTCTTGGAGGATTGTGTTGCTTGTGAAAAACATGTCCCTCTGCTCGGCAAGTCAACCTTCCAGATAGACGCGCAATGAGCACCTTTTCTGGCACCTTGATATATGGCACTTTGTTTATTTGGCAACCGATCTCATTTAAAATTTCATCAAAAGCTTTCGCCTGTGTTGGAGTGCGTGGAAATCCGTCTAGAATTGCACCTGCATCACAATCAGTCCTGGAGATTCGCCCTCGGATCATGCTAACAGTGACATCATCAGGAACGAGTTCGCCAACTTTAATATACTCGTTAGCTAGAATACCCAGCTCGGTTTGATTCTTCAGATTCTCCCGAAAAATATCACCTGAGGAGATATGTGGGATACCCAACCTAGCTGCGACGACTTTTGCTTGAGTGCCTTTACCTGCACCCGGGGGTCCCAGGAAAACAAAGAAATCTCTCATCCTAATCCACCTTTACCGAATGAGCAGGGAATCGTCATATCCATGAAGCTTAAGTTCAGCCTCGATATTGAAGAAAGTATCTCTAACGACACCAACCACGATCAGCAAACCGGCAGATGAGACCAACAACAATCCGGTGTTCGCTCCGAATGGGATAATGAGCCCGATCAGCCAGGGAAGAATTGCGACCAGACCTAAGAAAAGCGCTCCGGGAAGGGTAATACGCCTTAAAACCCGAGTGAGATATTTCTGGGTTGGAGCACCGCGACTTACCCCTGGAATTTGGGCACCTACCTTCTTTAAGTTCTCACCATAATTCTGTTGGGAAAAGAGCACATCGGTATAGAAGAATGTAAATCCAACCACCATGAAGAAATATATAATCCAGTATGCATTACTGGTACCACCAAATAAAGATTGGACGCTTGCCGATATGTTCGCCACCCATTCCGTTTGAGACCCCAGGAAGAAACTGGCGATGATGGCTGGGAATGTCAGCAGAGCCTGGGCGAAGATGAGCGGAATCATGCCGGCCATGGCCACCCTGAGAGGTAAAGTACCTTTGACAGGCATCGACATGCGGTTTCCTACCCTCCGACCCGGATACATCACTGGTACATTTCGCTGTCCTTGCTGGACAAAGACGATTGCAAAAATAGTCAGCGATGTAAAGATCGCCAAAAATACTAATCCAATCAAGCGGTTTTGCTCGTCTTCCAAGATGGTGCCCAATGTGATTGGCACGCGAGATACAATACCAGCAAAAATGATCAAGGACAGACCCTGATTGCGAATACCAAATTCAGAGATCAATTCTCCCAACCAGATGGCGAACATCGTTCCAGCAGTCATACTGGCCACAACCGCCAGAGATGACAAAAAGTTTCCACCGCTGAAGCCGAAATTGTCAAGTATCGGCACCCCACCTGTGAATTGCGTAAACAAGTTGATTTGTCCCACTGCATTCAGGGCTGCCATCGGTACCGCCAGGATGTAGGTCCATTTCTCCATCCATTTCCGTCCCTCTCTTGGATCTTCTGCCATTCTTCTCTGCAAAGCAGGGATGATTGGAACAAGTAAGTTCAAGATGATTTGCGCGGTAATGTATGGGTAGACTCCCATAGCCAGCACCGAGAAATTAGACACCGTGCCACCAGAGAGTAAATCAAGGAGGCCAACTAATGTCCCTTGGGCTCCACCACCCTCGATGATTGCCATGATCGCTTCTCGATTTACACCTGGAACAGGTACGTGCGCGGCGAATCGATAAATAGCCAATAATCCGATGGTTATCAGCAATCTTCTACGGATATCTCGGGCAGTCCACAGATAGCGCCAAGCTGAACGCTTCATATTTTGGCTCCTTATTGACCATCCTGCTTGGAAAGAATTTCTACACTACCCCCAGCAGCCTCGATCTTTGCCCGTGCACTGTTCGAAATTCGGTGAACACTGACGTTCAAGGCGACACTTACTTCACCTTCCCCGAGGAGAACTACCGGTTTGGCAGAATTTTTTACAAGTCGTGCTTCGATCAGACTCTCTGGAGTAACATGGCTTCCGCCCTTGAAATCTAATAATTGACCTAGATTTACCTCATGATATTCCACGCGGTTGATCGGTGTAAAACCTTTACCACGTAAAAAAGGTAAGCGACGGAAGAATGGCAAATTACCACCTTGATGGTATAAGCGGGTTCCACCACCTGCACGGGCTCCTTGACCTTTGGTCCCTCTCCCGGCGGTCTTCCCCTGCCCTGCGGCAATTCCACGCCCTACTCTCTTACGTTTTTTCTTAGCACCTTTATTAGGTTTGAGGTCATGCAATTTCATGGGCTATCCTATTCTTCTACATGAAGCAGATGGCTTACTTTAGCCAACATACCACGTAAAGTCGCTGAGTCTTTATGTTCTACAGTTTGATGCATCTTCCGTAAACCCAAAGCTCTCACCGTTCGTTTTTGGGAAATGTTGTATCCGATGGGACTCTTAACCAGGGTTACCCGGACAAGCTTCTCCTTTTTTTTCGTCTTTCTTTTCGTCTTCGTTTCGGTCTTAGGCATTTTGCTTCCTTCGCTCCCAGAAGGGTGTTACCTCTTTCACAGGTTTACCGCGCAGCATGGCGATCTCCTCGGGAGATTTCAACTGATCAAGAGCATCCATTGTTGCGTACACAACATTTAGTGCATTACTACTTCCGAGAGACTTTGTCAATATATCTGAAACACCTGCGGCTTCTAGCACCGCGCGCACACCACCAGCTGCGATAACTCCAGTTCCTCGAGAAGCTGGCTTTAACAGGACTTTTGCTCCTGATACCCGTCCGATTACTTCATGGGGGATTGTTGACCCATAAAGTGAGACTTTGCGCATCTCTTTGCGTGCTTTTTCTGAAGCCTTCCTCAACGCATCTGGCACTGAGTTCGCTTTACCTTTTCCTACTCCTATTTTCCCGCGATTATCACCAACAACAACCGTGACACGGAAAGAAAATCGACGACCACCTTTCACAACTTTTGCTACGCGGGCAATTTCGATGACGCGCTCATCAAATTCTTTTTCGAAATCTGACGATTTGTAATCTGACATTATGATCTCCTTTTCGTCTTGCTAGAACTGCAAGCCGCCTTCCCGTGCGCCATCTGCAAGCGCCTTCACGCGACCAATATACCGATATCCAGATCGATCGAAAACTACCTTTTCAACTCCAACCGATTTAGCTCTTTCAGCTATTGCCTGACCGACTATCTCGGCTTGTTCAGTTTTTGTCTTCCCGGACATAGCTGTCCGCAGCTCATTGTCAATGGAAGATGCAGCTATCAAAGTTTTCCCTGCTTCATCGTCTATCACTTGTGCATAGATCTCCGATAAGCTGCGAAATACATTTAGTCGAGGACGGATTGGAGTGCCATTTACGCGTTTTCGCACCCTCAGATGTCTGCGTTGACGTGCTTTAGAACGAGATATTCTTTTTCCCATACTTCTACACCTTACCTGCTTTACCCGCCTTACGACGGATTCTCTCATCTAGATATTTGATCCCTTTTCCTTTATAGGGTTCCGGGGGTCGAACTTTGCGGATATCCGCAGCCACATATCCGACCACTTGCTTATCGTAACCTTTAATGGTAATCTGCCTCGTGCGTTCATCAACTTCGAATTCGATACCTTCTGGAGGTTCGACTTCCACTGTGTGGGAAAATCCAACGTTGAGCACCAAATTCACCCCTTTCAGTTCAGCCCGATAACCGACACCGTTGATTTCCAACACCTTCGAGAAACCAGTGCTTACTCCAACAACCATATTGTTTATCAGAGCCCGTGTCATACCATGTAAAGCCCGGTGTGAAGGATCATCCGTTGGGCGCTTGACAGAAACTTCTCCCTTATCCAGACTAATTTCCATAGCAGCCGGAAAAGTGTGCTGTAACTCGCCTTTGGGACCTTTAACATGAACGTGCGATCCTTTAATTTTTACATCAACACCAGATGGCACGACAACAGGCATTTGTCCGATTCGTGACACGATTAATCCTCCTTACCAAACTTTACAAAGGATTTCGCCGCCAATACCCAATTGGCGAGCTCGTTGACCTGTCATCACACCCTTAGGGGTAGTGATAATAGATACACCCATTCCAGACAGGACCCAAGGAATTTCTCGTTTCCCGGCATATACTCGCCTCCCAGGTGTACTAACTCGTTCCAAGCCAGTAATCACTGGACGTCTAAAACGTCTTACGCCTACGTAACGGAGGCGCAACCGTAATACTTTATGTCCTGGGCTATCCCCATCGACAACTTCATGGCCAGCAATAAATCCTTCTTCTTTAAGAATGCGGGCAATTTCTACCTTGAGTTTTGAGCTCGGCATGGCCACAGATGGATGCCCAATAGCCATCGCATTTCGAATACGGGTCAACATATCCGCTATAGGATCAGTCATACTCATACTAATACTCCTCTGCTTTCTTACCAGGAAGACTTAACTACGCCTGGGATTTTTCCTTCTAACGCCAATTCCCGAAAACAAATCCGGCACAGACCCAATCGCCGCATATAACCTCGTGGTCGCCCACAAATGGAACATCGATTTCGAACACGGGTGGGATATTTTCGTCGCTGTTCACGAATAACAATGCTTGTTTTCGCCATCTAATTTCCTTCCTTCCTGAATGGCATGCCGAGCATATCCAAAAGCTGTGTGCCCGCTTCATCAGTTTTTGCCGTGGTGACAATCGTTACTTCCATGCCACGGACTTTATCGATCTTGTCGTAATCCACTTCTGGGAAAACCAGCTGCTCTCTCAAACCCAGGGTGTAATTTCCACGTCCGTCAAATG
>JAUWLJ010000073.1 GCA_030613705.1 Chloroflexota bacterium | reverse complement strand
GCTGGGAGTGTCATCTTTCCCCCTGTTACGGCGTTCTATGCACGCACAGTGAGTATGGCAGATATGATCGACGATACAGTTGGTCGTGTCCTGGCCAGGGTAGGGATCGAAAACGATATATACTCGAGATGGAAAGAAAAGTAGATTCGGTTGAGTTGAAGAGCTCGATCGAAGAATTGCTTCATCTCACCACGATGACTATCGCGACAATTGGGATGGATGGTGAACCGCATGCAGCTGCGGTTTATTTTGCCTGCGATGACCAGATTAACTTCTACTTCTTCTCGGATGCTGAAAGCCAACATGCTCTGGACATCACTAACGAACCGCGGGCTGCAATTACTGTTAATGGTGAGCGTGGTGGCTGGCAGGAGATCCACGGATTGCAAATGCGAGGCGTTACCACAGCAGTACAATCAAAAAGTGAATGGCAGGGGGCATGGGATCTCTACCAGACTAAATTCCCTTTTGTGAGTAACCTCCAGGAGATCATTGTCATAAACCAGCTATATGTTTTCAAACCCCATTGGATCCGCTTAATTGATAACCGGAAAGGTTTTGGTTTTAAGCAGGAATGGGGGCAAAGTCCGGCAGAGAAAATGGTTGCAGATGACCCTGCCTGGACCCTGTTAAACAGCCACCAGGGAATTTCCGGGAGCAGGAATGGTTGACCGGGATATGGATAAGGCAGCCCTGCGAGGGGAGCCATCTTATATCTGGCGTAGCGGTCAGGAACGTCGTCTGCAAATGATTTTGGAGACCGCAGGAGACCGCATCAAGGGGCTTTTATTAGAAAATGGCTGTGGCGTTGGGATCTACCTGGATCGTTTGGCCCAACCCAGCTCAATGGCAATCGGGTTGGAGTTCGACTTTCCCCGGGCTCAAGAGGCGCACCAGCTCGCTCAGCATGTTGTTAATGCAGCTGGAGAAATGATCCCCTTGCCATCTGCCACCTTCGATTTCATTTTAAGCCATGAGGTGTTGGAACACGTGCAGGACGATCGCGCCTGCGCAGCAGAAATGGTTCGCATACTGCGGTCTGGAGGCCGAATGGCGATTTTTGTACCCAACCGTGGTTACCCTTTTGAGACACACGGCGTTTACTGGCGAGGTCGCTACCATTTTGGTAATATTCCCCTGGTTAACTACCTGCCGCGTAAAATGCGTAATCGCCTGGCCCCACATGTGCGAGTTTACTCCGCCAAAGAATTAGAAAATTTATTCTCCGGTTTACCGGTACGCATCCAGCAGCGCCAGATCATATTCGGAGCATATGATAATATCATTGCCCGTTGGCCGAAATTCGGACGATTGATGCGGGGAATCTTACAAGATTTAGAAAACTCACCTGCCCGGTTATTTGGATTATCACATTTTTGGGTTGTGGAGAAGCTCTAACCCCTGGGCCTTACTTCAGGCGAAAATCATATATTCCGTTTTCGTAGTTCCAATGATAGCGGCAGTTGGGACAGATGAGTGAATCATCCGTTTGTTCTAGCTGGTTGTGGTCACACACCAGACAACGGAATAAGGCTCCTGGTGGGGCAATAGCTGTATCACCAACCGCGGATGCTGAAACAAAAACGCTGGGGCTGAGCTGCCACCAATTCCCGCTCAACTGAACAATTGAATCCAGTTTGACAAGCATGTCAAGGGGCAATAAACGTTTGAGCGTATCGATCCGAAAGTGCGATACGGTCAGCTGACGTTCAACGGAAAAACCGCTGGTCTCCAACCAATTACGAACAGATTTTGGGTGGAAGTCAAAGTTCAAGGTGGTGAATTCAACCGCCTCGGGAGTGAAGGGGCTCCAGGATTGCTGCCGGAAGGTGTAACGCAGGATGGCTTTCAAGTTGTGTTTGTTGGGGTACTCGAGGATGAAAGTCGCTCCTGGTTGCAGCGACAGCCGAACCTGTTCTAATGCGAGTAGTGGTTCCGCCATGTGATGCAGGGTGCGAATCATGGTGGCGCCATCGAAAACACCCGGGACAAAGGGTAGTTGGTAGGCGTTCGCGGCGACATAAATATATCTGTCACTGGATCCAAGATTGGTCTGCGCTTGCTGGAGCTGGGTGCTTGAATAATCTACCAGGACAACACGCTGAAAAGCTTTATAGCGGGGTGTGTTGCGCCCCGCACCGGCGCCAATCTCGAGCAGGAGCTCACCAGATTCGGGAAGCAGCCGCTGTATGGCGATCGCCTCGACCTGATCTTCGTAGGCACGATCACTCATATCCCAGACCGATGTCTGGTAGTCTGAACCTTCATAATCACAAATGGGTGGCCGCTCAGGGTTCATCGTATAACTCAAAGGACACGGAAACTGAAAAATTCATTGTTTCCGTGCCCTTTTATAGCACAGTTTTCCGGGGATAATCATCCCAGATAGGAAATTACTAAGCCGGAGCGACGACCACATCCTGCTCAAACTCAGCATCAAGCATGTGATCGTTGTAGCCACGACCAAAACCACGGTAGTTGAAGCCCAGGCTGCGTAATTTTTCAGGCTCATAAATATTACGCCCATCAAAAAGAACGGGCTGTTTCATCAAATCGCGAATTCGCTCTAAATCAAGATGTTTGAATTCATTCCAATCGGTGATTACTAACACTGCATCACAGCCCTCCGCCATGGAGTATGGATCAGGAGTCATTTCTACACCAGGCAGTAGTGGTGCAGCTACTTTCATGGCCACTGGGTCAAAAGCGCGCACCTTGGCTCCTTGTTCTTGGAGAGATTTGGCGACATCGACCGAGGGAGAATCGCGCATATCATCCGTGTTTGGCTTGAAAGATAAACCCAGCAATCCGATTGTGCATCCGTCCAGTTCGCCGATCATTTCCTTTAGACGGCTAACGACCATGGGACGCCGGTCGTTGTTAATGTCCATGACTGCATTTAATAATTGTGGGTGGCGCCCCTTGTCTGCTGCCATATATGCCAGTGCTTTAACATCCTTTGGGAAACATGAGCCTCCATACCCCAAACCGGCATCCAGGAAGAACGGTCCGATGCGTTTATCGTATCCCATCCCGACAGATACTTCCTTGATATCCGCTCCGAGCTCCTCACAGATGTTGGCGATCTCATTAATGAAGGAGATCTTGGTAGCCAGGAAGGCATTCGAGGCATATTTGATCATTTCGGCAGTGCGCAGATCGGTAAGCATGATAGGGGCACGCAGCGGCAGGTGGAGCTGGGCGACTTTCTCCGCAGCTTCTGGATCTAAAGATCCCAGGACAGTACGATGGGGATTCATGAAGTCGCTGATCGCCGAGCCTTCGCGCAAGAATTCCGGGCAGGATACGACTGAGAATGGCACTGGCCGGGCTTGGTTGCTTGAGACGATCTCTGCTAACCAATCTCCAGTGCCTACTGGCACTGTGGATTTATTGATGATAATAAGTGGCGTTCGCATATATTCCGCGATCGTGCGGGCAACTGCTGCGACGTGCCGGAGATCTGCTTCACCATCCACTCCGGAAGGTGTTCCAACAGCGATGAAGGCAAATTCCGTCTTTTCCATCGCTTCAGGATAAGATGTTGTGAAGGACAAACGTCCAGCGCTCACATTTCGGTCAACGAGTTCTTCCAACCCAGGTTCATAAATCGGCATTTCGTTACGTTTCAGACCCTCGATCCGCTCTTCACTGATATCCAGGGCGATCACCCGGTTCCCCAGGTCAGAAAAACAAGCTGCAGTCACTAACCCAACGTAGCCAACACCGATAACACAAATTTGCTTCATTAAATCTCCTCCAAAAATAATAAAAAGGAATAATTGTGGGGTAAATTACACCGAAAAAACGCCGAATCGCGGGTTTTCGCTCATTTCCTCCCAGTATTCCATTGTATATCCCGTCGTTTCATCAGTATCTATAACGATCTTACCACGGTTTTATTACACATAATCAGACAAAATTTCACGTAAAAGATCATCCTTTAGAAATGACCTCTGTCACTTGTAAATCGGTCGAAAATACTCTAAAATATCGCCAATAAAGAAACTTTATAAGACCTAAAAGGATGGATTTACAATGCAAATAACTCGCCAAGCTGATTATGCCATGCGCGCAGTTGCTTATCTGGCAGAACTCGGACCAGATCGACGAGCGGCAACCAGCCAAATCGCTGAAGATCGACAGATCCCCCCCTCATTTTTGGCCAAGATCGTCTCGCAACTATCTGTTGCTGGACTTCTGCAGACCTCGCGTGGCGCTCGAGGTGGTGTTTCACTGGCTCGCTCTCCAGAGGAAATCTCATTCCTGGAAGTCGTTGAAGCCATCGATGGTCCAATATTGATTAATGAGTGTGTGTTGGATAGCAGTACGTGTACATTTGGTGAATCGTGCGCCCTGCGCCCCGTCTTTTGTGATGCCCAGGCGGATCTGGTCAATCGTCTGGGAACTACTTCTTTCGAAAGCGTGATCAAGACGAACGGCAAAGAGGCAGCCTAGAACAGCTAATAAATTATCACTGATCGGCCTTCCCAATCCAAATTTTACGATATGATGGTATCGAAGCGAGGTTTTTACTGCCAAGTGGAGTACCTCTCGATCGTCAATGGGTTTATGTTCTTGAAGACGGCATGCTGATTATTGATTGGAAAGAAGAACTGGTTCAAGATATACTCAGCGATGATTTTTTCACCAACGAACGGAGCGCTGACAGTCACCCTGTTCGGGATGACGAGTTAGAGATGGTGCTGTGTGCTGGACGGGTCGAGCGTTTCAATGCGCGCCATGTATATATGTTCTCATTACCAGAAAGACCTAGGCCAACGCTCGAATAACCATTTTGTCGACAATGCTTAACGTAAAGTCCCCTTCCGGCGTATAATCCACCCGGGAGGGGAACTCTTTTTGTTAAGGAGAATCTCATGGCAAGTCAGCGAGTTGTGCGTGCCCCACGCGGCACACAGTTAAATTGTAAATCTTGGTTGACCGAAGCACCATACCGCATGATCCAGAACAATCTGGATCCGGGAGTTGCAGAGCGGCCCGAAGATCTGGTTGTTTATGGCGGTCGGGGCCAGGCCGCTAGAAACTGGGAGGCATATGACGCCATCCTGGAGAGCTTGCGCACATTAGAAGACAACGAAACTTTGCTGGTGCAATCCGGCAAGCCGGTAGCAATTTTCACTACCCATCCAGATGCACCGCGAGTGCTGATTGCCAACTCGAACCTGGTACCCCATTGGGCAACACAAGATCACTTTGATGATTTGGCAGCCAAGGGGCTGATCATGTACGGTCAAATGACGGCCGGCTCGTGGATCTATATTGGAACTCAGGGCATCTTACAAGGCACTTATGAGACCTTAGGGTCGCTGGCTCACCAACGAGGTTGGCCTTCATTGAAAGGGAAATTTGTGCTCACAGCTGGCTTAGGAGGGATGGGTGGTGCACAACCATTAGCCGTTACGATGAATGAGGGTGTCGGGCTGATTGTGGAGGTCGATCCAGACAGGGCGAAAAAGCGTCTGGAGATCGGTTATGTCGACATGGTGGTGGACACACTTGAAGAAGCGATGACGCTGGTGGAAGAAGCCATTGAAGCTGAGACCCCACAATCGATCGGTTTGATCGGCAACGCGGCCGAGATCTACCCCGAACTGGCTTTACGCGGCGTTGTCCCTGATGTAGTCACCGACCAGACACCTGCCCACGATGTGCTCATGTACATCCCCACGGGTTTGAGCGTTGCTGAGGCAGATGTCTTGCGATCTAGTGATCTCGCAGAGTACAAACGCCGCTCGATGGAATCGATGGCTCGCCATGTAGAGGCGATGCTCACCTTTCAACGCGCCGGGGCAGAAGTCTTTGATTATGGGAACAATCTTCGTCAACGAGCTTATGATTACGGTGTCAAAGAGGCCTTCAATTTCCCTGGCTTTGTCCCCGCCTATGTCCGCCCGCTGTTCTGCGAGGGGAAAGGACCTTTCCGGTGGGTGGCGCTATCGGGTGAGCCTGAAGATATTTACACCACCGATCAGGTGGTCATGGCACTCTTCCCTGAGGATGAGCATTTGCATCGCTGGATGCGCTTGGCTCGCGAGAAAATACCCTTCCAGGGGTTACCCGCGCGTATATGTTGGCTAGGTTACGGTGAGCGTGCCAAAGCCGGGCTGGCATTCAATGACTTGGTAGCCAGCGGGAAAGTCAAAGCTCCGATCGTGATTGGACGCGATCACCTGGACTCAGGCTCAGTCGCTTCGCCGAATCGAGAGACCGAGGGTATGCGGGATGGAACCGATGCAGTGAGCGATTGGCCGATTCTGAATGCCCTGATCAACGCCGTTGGTGGTGCCACCTGGGTTTCGTTTCACCATGGTGGGGGAGTGGGGATCGGATACAGCCAGCATGCTGGCCAGGTGATTGTTGCTGATGGCACCCCAGAAGCTGCCCGGCGACTTGAACGTGTCCTGACGAGTGATCCTGGGATAGGCATTGTACGCCATGCCGACGCGGGCTACCCGGAGGCGATTGCCGCAGCGAAACGCCACGGGATCAAGATGCCGATGCTGGGTGATTCATGAAATCGCCGATCTTATGGTTTGTGCTCACCTTGCTGGCGGTTATCGTGGTAGCTGCACTGGGACCGGCAGAAAGATCCCTGGGGACGAACGTGCGCGTGGTCTACCTGCATGGAGCCTGGGTATGGGCAGCCTTGATCTGTATATTAGCTGCGGCGGCAGCTGGTCTGGTGGGGTTAATCACCAGACGTCAAGGGCTGCATTACTGGTCAATGGCTTTGGGCCGTGCAGGATTGGTTTTCTGGATCACTTATCTCCCATTGTCGCTGTGGGCGATGCAGACAAACTGGAATGGTTTATTTCTGGCAGAGCCTCGCTGGCGAGTGGCGACAATTTTTACTATCGGCGGATTGGCTCTCCAGATCGGCATAACGCTGCTCGAAAAACCTGCCTGGGCTTCAGCATTGAACCTGGTATATGGTGTCATCCTGATGTATGTCCTGCAAACCACCGATCAGGTGATGCACCCAGGATCGCCGATCTTTGGCTCTGGAGTCTGGCGTATCCAGGTGTATTTTATGGTCTTGCTGGTGCTCACATTGCTGGCTGCCTGGCAGCTGGCACGCCTGTGGCGGGGGGTTGAAACCCCCGTAAAAGTGCGGGCGACACCCGTTGAATGACAGACGCAAACTCTATCACTGGCTCTTATGAGTAGATTTTCCGGCAAACCCTTTAATCTGATTCGTTAATTATTATCAAGTTGAAATACAACCTCCGTTCCCAAGTCCTTGTCTTCACAGCCACGCGGGTCGTGCTCAACACCATGTATCGCATGGTTTACCCTTTCCTGACAGCTTTCGGCAGAGGGATGGGGGTGGACTTACCTACTTTAGCACTCGCGTTAACCTTACGCTCATTAGCTGGTGCCTTTGGTCCTTTCCTGGCGTCGATCGGCGATAGCCGGGGGCGGAAAATTGGCATGCTATTTGGCCTGTTTTTGTTTACCCTGGGGCTGGGTTTAGTTGCCATCTGGCCGACTTTCCCGGTATTCTTGTTGGCGCTGATCCTTTCCATACTCGGGAAATACACTTATGACCCCTCAATGCAGGCCTATCTGGGAGACAGGGTGGTTTACGAGCGGCGCGGGCGCGTGTTGGCGATCACCGAATTAGGATGGTCTCTCAGCTTCATCGTGGGTGTCCCATTGATGGGATTGCTCATTGCAAGATATGGGTGGGCAGCACCGTTTCCAGTGCTCACTCTGCTGGGTTTACTGGCCTTTGGCGTGTTAGCCTGGATGGTGCCCCGCGATGCGGTCCAATCCGGTATTCAATCTGGATTGTGGGTTAATTTTCGCAAGATTCTCGCCTACCCCCCAGTGCTGGCTGGTCTGGCAATGGCCCTGCTGTTAACCAGTGCAAATGAGATGATCAATCTAGTTTTTGGTATCTGGTTGGAAAATTCATTCGGATTAATGATCGCCGCTTTGGGAGCTGCTTCAGCGGTGATCGGTCTCTCCGAGCTGGGAGGTGAATCTTTCGCCGCGGTTATCACTGATCGATTGGGCAAACCCCTGGCGATAGGTTTGGGACTTGGATTAAACTGTCTGGCTGTAATGGCATTACCCATTTTGGGGACGAATACAACTGGTGCGGTCGTGGGCTTGTTCTTCTTTTACCTAACCTTCGAATTCGCATTAGTGAGCAGTGTGCCAATGATGACTGAAGTCATGCCCTCTGCCCGGGCGACTGTAATGGCTGTGACTGCCGCCAGCATGTCAATAGGGCGCGCCATCGGAGCCCTGATGGCAACGCCGCTGTTTCTCTATGGAGAGTCTTCAGCCACAATTCCGGATATCTTGCCGAACGCCCTGGCTGCGGTTGTCCTAAATATCTCAGCCATCGCTGCTTTGCGATTCCTCCAGCGGAGCATCAAAAGCCGCTCAGATACCCCTGTGATATAATCCCCCTTCGCAGTATCCTGATTGGGGTGCTGAAACGCAAGAGGAAGAGCCTTCACCCTTAGCCATGCGAACTTCCAAGCGTAA
>JAUWLJ010000207.1 GCA_030613705.1 Chloroflexota bacterium | reverse complement strand
TTTGATCGTTTAGCTTTCCAATTTCTGAGTCAGATAAGTACTACAGCACCCCGGTGTGCATGGTCATATTCCCCAACACGTTATTACATTTTTGAACAAGTGCAGCTAGAAACAGCGCGAGTCCTAATTTAATCTCTCCTTCAAAATTATCACGATGCTCTTTAATTCGTGACCGCGCTTTCAAGGATTGTAAGTTGCTGTTGCTCACAATTGATCTCCATCTGAACACCGTAAGGCAATACAAACATTGGGTCGGTGTGGCCAAAATCCCTGTGCGTGATGATGGGTAAATCTACCAGACCTTCTTCTTGAATAACCTGCAAAATAACCTTATCATATTGATCAAATTGATCTGGTTGGATCTCTCCACCTGGTCGAGCAAACAGGATCCCCGAGAGTGATTTCAGAACTCCCATCGCTGCGTAAGTACGAAGTGCCCTCAAAACTGCAGCCGGAGGCGGTGCCTCCTCCGATGTCTCCAAGAAAAGAACAGCACCCTGCCACATCTCAGGGTCGGGCCAATACTCCGTACCCCGCAGCCAATCCAATGACTCAAAGCAGCCGCCTATTAAATGCCCACGATGGGAACCAACCCCTTGAAGAAACTTCCATCCTGTGGATGGCGTGAGGGTGCGCACCCGGGTTTGATTTTCAGGTTTAGCCCAGTCGAGAAATTCGACTGTCCAACCATCATCATTAGGAGCAATGTTTCCAATGGGTTCTGTCGAGAATAATGTTTTGCGCACCGAATCGACCATATAGGGGAACATGCCGCCATTCTCGGCAAATCCCGACATGATGGATGGTCCGTAAAACGATGTTAATCCTGCCTTGGAGCATACCAGATGTGTAATGGTTGTGTCAGAATACCCCATAAAGATCTTGGGATTTGAGCGGATGACATCCAAATCCATGAAAGGCAAAGTTCGAATCGAGTCATCACCGCCTATCGTAGAAAAAATGGCTTTGATAGATGGATCAGCGAACGCACGCATCAAATCATCAGCTCGTGCTTGAGGATTATTCTGAAGCCAAGATGCATCTCTCAAGGTGTGAGGCATTTCGATCACTGTCACGCCAAATTCATCACTCAGCTGCTGTACCCCGGTTTTGTAGCGGGCGGGGAACACACCAGGACCACCCCATGATAAGGAAACTGTGGCTATTTTGTCGCCAGGACCCAGTTTTTTAGGTTTCAACATCTTAGCGTTCATCCTACACCTTTCCAATTTCTGAGTCAGGTCAGTATTGCAGCACTCCTGTATGCATGGTCATTTTCCATTCCCCACCTACTTTGGTATACACTTTGCAGACGCGACCCAGCCAATGCTGCTCCTGTCCGCTCGTATCTACCCAAAGGGTGTCAATATCCACCACGGCAAAGGCACCATCTTTTTCTTTAGAGATTTCTATCTTCTTTGTCTCTCGTTTGTTATGAGCAAGTTTGTGACCCTGAAAGAATTCAGCATAACTTTGTTTCCAGCGCTGCTGGTTAAATTTACCCAGGATCAATACCCATGACATCGGATCATGATCTTCATTGGTCAGCGGCCAGGGCCAGACCATATCAGGATGGAATATGGACAAGAGCAGCTCTATGTCTTGTGTATCCCATGCTTCTGTTTCCCTATCTACAATAGCCTGGATTTCTGCTTTCAGCCCCCTCGAAACTTGATATTCTGCTGCCATTTTTCCTCTCCCGGACTCGACACTAATCGCGCCGCACAAACCCCTCTTGCCAGGCAAAAACTGCTGCCTGGGTGCGATCGGCAAGGTGTAGTTTGCTCAAAATATTGCCGACATGACCTTTAACGGTGCCAACACCGATGACCAGACTGTCAGCAATTTTCTGATTAGTATACCCTCTTGCAATCAATGTCAGAACTTCCAATTCGCGCGCGGTAAGCTCTGCAAAGAGATTATCCCTATCACTCCCCCACTTGCTGAACTGTTTGACCACACGCGCCGCTACTCTGGGGTGAAGCGTGGGATCCCCTTTGGCAGCTCGGTGGATGGCCTCGACCAATTCCTTGGCTTTGACGTCCTTGAGTAAATAGGAGATGGCACCGGCTCTGAGCGCGGGAAAAATATGTTCATCTTGGTGATAGGAAGTCAGAACGATTATCTGCGTGCGCGGGCTGACATCTTTCACCTTGCGAGTGGCCTCTACCCCATCCATACCAGGCATGACTAAATCCATCAAAACCACATCTGGAACAAATTCACGGGCCAAGCGTACCGCATCTGCTCCTGATTCAGCTTCGGCGACAACTTTTATATCGAGTTGAGCCTCCAGGTATCCTTTGGCTCCTTTGCGCACCATTTCATGGTCATCTACGATCATAACTGTAATTAATTCTGACATAGAACAATGCCTCCATTACTCAATTGGGAAAACTACAGATATCACAGTTCCTTGTCCTGATTCGCTCTCGATGCTGAAATCACCTTTGAGTGTTTGGGCGCGTTCACGCATCGAGTCAAGCCCCATGCCATTATATTGCTGTTGGGTATCGAACCCCAAACCATCATCAATAATAGAAAATTCAACCGATTTTTCTCGAAAGTTTAAAACAATATCAACGTGATCAGCAGAACTATGCCGGGCAACATTAGCAAGAGCTTCCTGCATGATGCGGTAGATTGCTTGTTTGATTTCCAGAGACAAATCGACGAAACCATCCACGTTCAAGGAGGCTCCGCTTCCAGTTTGATGTGCCCACTCGATGACATATTCATTTAGCGTCTCGTCAAAACGAGCCCCATTCATCGAAGGAGGGCGCAGTTCATGGATTAAGTCTGTCAACTCCCTGCGCACCGAATCCACCAGGTTGTCGGCTTCAATTAGATGATTTTTGGCATCATCGGAATCGCGCTCGAAAAGCGTCAGGGCGGTGCCCAAATGAAAGGATGCCGCCAACGCTTCTTGTTTGGCACTGTCGTGCAGATCGCGAGCCAAACGGTTGCGCTCTTCAGAGACAGCCATCTCCTGGCTTCTCTTGAGGAATTGCTGCAGCTGCTCAGCCATATTGTTGAGGCGCTCTGCGAGCTGGCTGATCTCATCCCCAACTGGATCCTTGATGAATTCGGAAAAATCACCCTGACTCCAGGCATCGGTCACCTGCGAGACACGCTGCAGCCGATTGACCATGCCTCTAGCAGTCAGAGCCCCAAAAACGGTACCGATTAAACCAGCAGCAAGTAATAGGATTAATACGCTGCGGCTTAATAAAGCTAATATATTTGCCGGTATGTCATTTTCAGTTGGTAAACTCTCAAAATAAATAATCCCCACACCCAAAACATCTTGATCCAATTCATCAAGATAAGGAATGGCGAAATAAAAGCTCTCATTTGGTTCAATGGTAACGAATAAGCGATCTGGATCAATCTCCCCGCTTAGGGCGGTTTTCAATGGTTTTTCCAAGCCAGGTAAGATTTCCAGATCAAGGGGCAGTCCAATTTCATTATCAGTAACAAGATTCTGATCAGATGACCCCAATAAGATTCCATCTGGATCGACGAGAATAACACTCCCTTGACTTGCAGTCCTTAATCGTAATTGAAGATCGCCAATCCGGAACAAA
Source organism: Chloroflexota bacterium (assembly GCA_030613705.1). Lineage (GTDB taxonomy): Bacteria > Chloroflexota > Anaerolineae > Anaerolineales > UBA4823 > PFL25. Next base: position 1,384 of record JAUWLJ010000207.1, on the reverse strand, counting down.
TCAAAGGAAGTGATCTGGAGGTCTCCACTACGCAACATCATGGATACTAAACGTGTATCGATAGGTTTTTGGGATAAAAGATAACCCCATGTTGGTGGTGTGTTATTGGCAACAACCTGAATCCAGGCCTTGGGGGAGAGAACAGTATTAAGAATATCGAGGGGGATCAGAACTTTTGAAAACAACAAGAAACCTAAAATTAATACGACAAAGAGCAAGGAACCTACTGTAACGGCGGTATAGCTCAAGGTCAATTTCCATTGTAAGCTGCGCAAAGACCGAACGATTCGATCAACAAACATGGTTTTAATTCCCGAAAATCGGATTTCTTAATACATTTTCAGAGAAGGTATATTAAGATACTTTTTTGGTAGTTTTTGAGTTAATGTGATAATTTTAGTATAACCGAAAACATATTACTCCCTACATAACTAGAGACCTGTTTTGCACATTCCTTGAGTATGGTTATAGAGCCTAAATAAAGAAATTACCGGTAACGATAGGGTAAATTTTGACTGCTGGGCATGTGCTACGGTTAATTTTGCCCACAGCGGCAATCTTGGAGATTTGCGAAGTCTGAATTGCTGATAAACTGCGTAAGTGCTCAGGGTTTTGAATGCCCTAAAGATCTAATATTCTAACCACCCTGATCAAAAAATTCTCGCAGTAGATCGGTGTACTCACTGGCATTATTCAAATAAGAGAAATGCCCAACATCGTGCAAGGTGTACACCTGTGCTGAGGGATAGGCAGCCTTCAACCGGGCACGCAAAACAGCTTCGACCAGGGGATCATTGTCGGATTCGAGGATCATGACTGGGATTTGCAAGGCTTCGATATCGGGGGGATCGAAGGGGTCAACGACACAGTGAAAGCGACCCCCCACCTGCGCTTTACCCATGCGCCCGTAAGATTGCTCGAGCATATACGCCAACACAAGCTCCGAATTCCCTGAGGCCGTATAGACATCGCCTTCAAAACTAGCGCGCAACACACTCATAATCGCCCATTCGGGTAGATAGGGCAGCAATTTTCCAATGGTGGCGTTTTTTTCAGCAATCATTTCATTGGGTGGAAAGGTGTTGGCAAAAACAGCGCGCTTAATTTTTTTTGGATAATGAGCAACCAAATACTGGGTCAAATAGCCGCCTAACGATGACCCGACGATATTGACCTGCTCAACGCCTTCACGTTCTAGAATCGCGAGCACACCCTGGCTCATCTCGGCCAGGTTTTCAACGGGAGGATAGGTCAATGAGATGACGCGATAATCAGCTTGCAAAGCTTCCATTTGCAGCCACCAAATATCAGCTGCGCCGGTCATACCGTGCAGGAAAAGGATGGTTTCGTCCCCGCTGCCGTAAGCGATATACTCCCAAGGCAT
>JAUWLJ010000283.1 GCA_030613705.1 Chloroflexota bacterium | reverse complement strand
GACGCTCAGCGCGCAAATCGCCTTGGTCACCTCTGATCCGGAGGTACGCTTCCAGGCACGTTCTTTAGATATTCCGGTTTATCAATCTGTTCGCAAAGCTCAAAAAGCGCGCTGGAAGCGACCCAGGCGTAGTTCTTTCATCATTTATCAGGAGCGACAATTTTGGCAGGATCGGTTGGAGAGAGTACAAGAGATCATCGCTGATCCACTGCACCATAAAAGGGGGACCAGGGTCCTTTCCCAACCTCTGCGCATCGGATTTTTCGCGCTGGCAGTATTAGCGGTCCTATCTATCGCTGCGGTACTGATCCCAAGTGCCGAAATTTCCATCGCACCAGAAATCAGGCAGCAAGAAATAACGCTCAATGTACGAGCGAATGACTCAGTGGATAAAATTAACCTGTCTGGAATTCTTCCAATGAGATGGGCAAGCACCATCGTAGAAGGACGCAGCAGCCTCCAAACAACAGGCAGCATCAGCATCCCAACGGATTATGCCATTGGAGAAGTCGTCTTTCAAAATCTGACGGATCAACCTGTGGTAATTCCTGCCGGCACGGTGGTCAGCACGACAGATTCTTCTCATCGATTCGCAACACTGCGCGAGACACGCGTGCATGCCGGTTCCGGTAAAGTAGTAGAAACACCCATTCAGGCGATTTCTCCTGGCAGCACCAACAATCTATCTGCGGGTCGGATAAATGCCATTGAAGGCGAACTTGGTGTTTTTCTTACCGTTAACAATACCAAACCCACCCATGGGGGCAGTATGTCTCCCAGTCCGGCACCGTCAACCCGCGATCGGAGCCAACTTCGGGAACAGCTGATCTCCACCTTAACTCAAAATGCACAGCAGGAGATCCAGGATTCTCTAGAATCCGAGGATATTTTACTCACTGAATCCCCGGCCCTGGTAGGTGTTCTTTCCGAAACGTATTCCCCAGCAGATCTCCAGCCAGCAAGTGAGCTGGAGCTGATCCTGCGTTTAGAATTTGAAGCCCCATATATTTTTGCAGATGACAGCAAAGCACTGACAAGCGCGATCCTAGATGCCAATCTACCCATAGGTTACACACCAATTTCAAACACAATGGCCATCGAACAACTCACCACGCCCCGGATTAATGATGGATCAACAACTCCCTGGCGGATCCGACTATCACGAAGCATCCAAAGCGAGCCCTCCGCAAACCAGGCGATAAGCCTTGCTCTTGGTCGCTCTCCCCAAAAAGCCAGTCAGCTCCTGATGGAAAATCTATCTTTAACGACAACTCCCCAAATTGAGACCTTCCCATCCTGGTGGCCGGTAATGCCGCTGATCCCAATCCGCATCGAGGTAATCACGATTGGCACAATTCAGGCTTCCAGCTCCGCCTTTTCAGAGAACGTGGAGTGAGACAGACAAACCAAGTATGAGAATCCTCGCGGTAGATCCAGGCAGTAAAAATCTTGGCATCGCATTGAGCGACCCCACCAGCACCATTGCCAGTCCATTAACCGTCCTGAAGCACATCTCCAGATCTGCTAACGCAGCTGCAATTATCGGTTTTGCCGAACAACATGGAGCTGAGATGATTATTGTTGGTCAATCTATTGATCAAGACGGCCAGCCTACTTTTGAAGGACGCCGTTCTGCCCGCCTGGCGGCAGAAATTCAAGCCCAGACCAACTTTGAAGTCGTTTTATGGGATGAAGACTTGAGTACCGTCTCAGCCCGCCAGGCGCAGCTTGCCCTTGGATCGCCCCGCCGTAAACGCCAGGGGCACATTGATGATTTAGCCGCCACGGTTATCTTGCAGTCATTCCTGGATGCCCAGAACGCAGATCAATAGTTATTGGGTGACGATGAACCATCTCAGTATTTTCCCAACCTGGTCTTACGTCCCCACCCATGCAGCTTGGGTGCGTTATCTATGAGTAAACGTCGAATATCTGTTAGTGGGATCTTATCCCTGGCACTGATCGGAACTTTCTGCCTGGGAAGTTGTCTGTTAGCGGTCGGCTACTTAGAAATCAACCGGCGAACAGAAGCAGCATTTGGATCACCCACTCATGCACTGGATCCCATTCAACGTCTGCGCCTTTCCACACAGTTGCTTTATCAAGCCGATCACTTACTCGAGCCCACTGACGAGTTCGGAGACTTAGCTCCATTCGAAATTGAATTAGGTGAATCACCACCAGCGATCGCTACCCGTCTTGAAAGCACCGGGCTGATTCCGAATGCACAGGCATTTATCACTTATCTGAAATACACCGGCCTTGACACTTCTCTACAGGCAGGCAACTATTCCCTCAGTCCAGCCGTAACCCCCGTCGACCTTGCGCATATCTTACAAGATGCGACTCCCAGTGAAGTGACCCTGTCGATACTTTCTGGTTGGCGAATGGAGGAGGTCGCTGCGACCATACCAACCTCCGGCCTGGAGATCACACCGGATGAATTCCTGCTGGCTGCCAGTTCACCTGCCCAACAAGGTATTACCCTACCTTATTTTCCTGAAGGTAGCTCTCTTGAAGGATTTTTATACCCTGCTTCCTACCGCATCCCCCGTCAAACTACTGCCAAAGAGCTGATCAGTTTTTTGCTGGAGGCATTTAATTCCAGACTATCGCTGGAAATTTTGGATGGATTGCATGCTCAGGGTTTGGATGTTTATCAAGCTGTCACATTGGCTTCAATTGTGGAGCGTGAAGCAGTAGTGGCTGAAGAAATGCCGATGATCGCCTCCGTTTTCCTGAACCGCCTGGCGATCGGGATGGCATTGGAAGCTGATTCTACCGTCCAGTATGCACGCGGATTCAACCAGGAACAAAATACCTGGTGGACAAATCCCCTGAGCGGTCGTGATTTACAATTCGACTCACCCTACAATACCTACCTCTATGCCGGCTTACCCCCAGGACCAATCGCCAACCCCGGATCGCGCGCCCTGCGCGCAGTAGCTTTCCCCGCTCAATCCCCGTACTATTACTTCCGGGCAACCTGCGATGATTCTGGGAGACATACGTTTTCAGAAACCTTTGACGAACACTTGGGTAAAGCCTGTCAGTGATCTCATCTTAGTACTATTTATCCCTTGAAATAATCAGGATATAGCGTATGATCGGATTGGAATAAATCCTATGAAACCTGGATACCTCCGCATTATTCTTATTTTCCTAATCTTATCGGTTGGATTTCCCTTCGAAAATCAGGATGGACAAGCGGGCAGTCAAACCAGCTGGCCGATCATTGGCACGACTCTCATCGTCGGGGGATTAGAAAATCCTGTCCATATCACGAATGCTGGGGATGGCAGTGGGCGTTTATTCGTTGTCGAGCAGCGCGGCCGAATACGCATAATTGACAACAACTCTCTCCAGTCCACTTTTTTGGATATCAGCGACCGCGTCCGCTCTCCCTTCAATAAGGGTGGGACTGAGGAAGGTCTGCTCAGTGTAGCCTTTCCACCTGGTTTCGGTAACAATAAACCATACTTCTACGTTTATTACACGCTTCAAAATGGGAATAACAGAGTTTCCCGTTTTACTGTGAGTGGAAATCCCAACCTTGCTGATCCGGCGTCGGAGCGGACGATATTAGATTTGGCGCACCCCACCTATTTAAATCATAATGGCGGTCAACTCGCTTTCGGTCCT
>JAUWLJ010000247.1 GCA_030613705.1 Chloroflexota bacterium | reverse complement strand
CAAATTCTTGTAGCTGCCGAACGAGAATTGACATAACTGGAGCTTTCCTATATGAAGACATTTTTGCAAGTACTTTCTAACGATGAAAAAACCCAGGTCCACGAGCGCTCACTGGAGGTCTTGGCCAATACCGGGGTAAGAGTGGATACCGCCATCGGCAGACAATTATTAATGGAGGCTGGTGCGCAGGTGAACGAAGACACCCATATCGTTCGCTTGCCAGGATCTTTAGTTGAGGAGTCACTTCGTCTGACAACCGTGGAATTCTCATTAGGTGCGCGCAGACCTGGCTGTGATCTAAAGATGAATGCCGGCGAATTTACCCTGCTGGCAGACGGAGAGGGAATGTTTGTTGTCGACGCTGAGACCGGCGATCGCCGCTCGAGCACTTATAAAGACTGGCTTAAAGCCACTCGCTTGATCGATGCTGTGGATGAAATTGGTGTTTACTGGTCAATGGTCGAAAGGGGTGATAAAGCCCCGAATCCGACGCCAGCAGATCAGGTGCGTTATTACCGTGAAGTATTCAGCAATTTCTCAAAACACGTACAGGATGGGTCTCCCGGTGTGGAATTCTCCCCCTGGTTGTTGGAAATCTTGCAGGTTATTTTTGGTGATAAAGAGACCATCCGCAGAAATCACCCTTATTCCTTCCTCCTCTGTCCCCAATCACCCTTAGTGATCGACCAGCAGTTCACGGATGCCTACCTGGCGCTCTTGGGCTGGGACATCCCAGTGGCAATCATGCCGATGCCTTTGATGGGCGGGACAGCTCCTGGCAGTTTAATATCGACGATCATTTTGGGCAATTGCGAGGTTCTCGCCATGCTGTGCTTGATCCAGGCTGGTGCGCCGGGAACGCCGATCATCTACGCACCTGTACTGGCGATCTCCAATTTGCGCAGCGGCGCCTACAGCGCTGGTGCAATAGAGAGTGGTTTAACCGGAGCCGCCAGCACTGAAATGGCTCGCTACTATGGGCTTCCCGTGGAATCCAGCGGTGGTGGTACCAGCCGAACTGTGCCGGGCATTCAAGCCAGTTACGAAAGAGCGTTAAATTCGCTTCTGCCGGTAGTGTCCTGGCCAGACATCCTGGTCGGACCTGGCTTGATGGGTGGCTCGACTCACCTCAGCCTGGAGCAACTGTTGATCGATGTCGAGGTTTACAAGATGGGTATACGTGCTCATCAGGGGATTACTACCGGCGAAGGGAGATGGTTAGATGATGTCATCCAGCGGCTCGGACCAGCTGGCTATTTTATGGGTGAACCATCGACAGTTGAGAACATGCGCTCTGGTGAATGGTACCTGAGCGATTTTGGCTGGCATGGCAGCTTTGAAGGTTGGCAAGCTTCTGGCAAACCGAGAATATTGGATGAAGCCAGCCAGCGAGTCGAGAATATCTTATCCACCCACAATCCTTTACCTCTGAGTGAAGAAATGGAGAGAGAATTAGATCAAATAACCTTACGAGCTCAAGAAATGTAAGCACCCAAAGTTTTGTGTAATGCTTGTGACCAACCCAAGAAATATTCTGTTATTCAAATCTAAGGAGAATATCATGCGTGCATTAGTACTTGGCGGAGCGGGAGCGGTATGCAAAGAGACCACCCGAGATTTGGCTGAATACAGCCACTATGATGAGATCGTCGTCGCTGACTTCAATCTGAAAGCTGCGACAGATCTTGTAAAAGATATCGGTGATAAACGCCTGACACCATTGTTCTTCGATGCCGAAGAATATGGATCAATGTTGAAACTATTTCCCGGTTTTGATGTGGTGATCAATGGTCTACCCTGGAAATATGACCTGCCGGTGACAAAAGCCTGCGTTGAGGTTGGCGTAAATGGCTTAGATGTTTCTACCGAGGAAGATCAATGGAGCTATGATAAGCAAGCAAAAGATAAGGACATGGTTTTCTTCCAAGGTGTTGGCGCCACCCCGGGTATTACCAACGCTATGGCGAAGCGAGCTGCGGAACGAATGGATGAGGTGGATGACATCCAGATCAACTTCGCGGCATTCCGCTGCCCGGCACCTGCTCCAGGATTGCTGATCACTTTCCTTTGGGAGTTCCATCCAGAGACAGAAGCTAGGGTTTACTACCAGGATGGAGAGTTTATCTGGACTGGTCCTTTCGAAGGGATCAAAAAAATAAACTTCCCGGGGCAGATCGGTGAGCAGGAAGTCTGTTATATTCCCCACCCGGAGACGCGCACGATGCCCAAATCTCTCGGGGCTAAAAATGTCTCAGTGAGAGGCTGTTTCCCTCCCCAGGCGATGCGCATCGGCAAAGTTATGTTTGATTGGGGTCTTTATTCTGATAAACCGGTTACCATAAAAGGGATCGAATCGACCCCATTTGAGATAATGTTTGATCTGCTATTAGAAATGCCAGAGACAAAACAAACTCCTTTGTGGGCATATGGTCTTGTAGTTGATGTCTATGGAAAAGCAGATGGACGCAAAGTGAAGCATACACTCTGGAGCACCCACCCACCACAGGAGGAGTGGGGTGGTTCCGCAGCATACTACAAGAACATAGCCATTCCGCTGAGTATTGGCGCCCAACTAATCACCGCTGGTAAAGTCTCTGCAAGAGGGGTTATTCCCCCAGAAACCGCGCTGGATCCTGATCTATTTTTCGCCGAGTTGGAAAGGCGAGGCATTCGAGTCCAAGAGAAATTGGAACAACTGTAACAAGTATAGGAAACCAGACAATATTACGATTTGGAGGTAAAGATGAGGTTACAAGGAGAAAAAACACAAGCCCTGTTCGAAAAAGGCAAGCGAGTGATCCCGTATGGGGTGAATTCAAACTTCCGCTATTGGGGCGACGAAGACACAATAATTATCGACCGCGGGGAAGGTGCTTACGTCTGGGATATGGATGGCAAGCGGTACATCGATTACCGGCTTGGGTTCGGTCCTGTTATATTAGGACATGCCTACCCACAAGTAGTGCAGAAAGTCCAGGAAGCCTTACAAGGCGGCAACATCTTTGCCTGGACAACCCCTTTCGAAATCAGTGTCGCTGAGCGCATTACGCGTATGTGCAAGGTAGACAAGGTCCGTCTGACCAACACCGGAACAGAAGCCACCATGCATGCATTGCGTATTGCCCGGGCCTACACCGGTCGAGAGAAATTCATCAAATTTGAAGGGCAATACCACGGCATGGCGGATTACTTCATGTTCAGCACAGCTTCATCCCACCGGGGAGGATTGGGGTCGCGGCGCAGCCCAATCGCATTACCCAATACTTCAGGGATTCCGAAAGCCCTCAACCAATACGTCCTCCCAGTAGCGTTCAACGATTTTGAAGGCTTGGAAAAGACAGTCAAAGCCAATTGGGGTGATTTAGCCACTATTATCGTTGAACCCATGTTGGGGAATACAGCCAGCATCATGCCGCAGCCTGGATTCCTGGAGCAGATTCGCGAGCTTTGTGATCAATATGGGATCGTGATGATATTCGATGAAGTCAAGACCGGCTTCAGAATCGCCAAAGGCGGGGCTCAAGAGTATTTTGGTATCCAAGCCGACCTGGCTACCTATGCGAAAGCGATGGGAAACGGTTTTCCTATTGCAGCTATCGCTGGTAAGGAAGAAGTGATGATGACCATAGAGCCAGGTGCTATGGCACACGGTGGCACCTATTCCGGCAATGTAGTTGGGGCAGCCGCAGCAGATGCAACCCTGGAATTAATTGAAAACCAACCCATCCTCGAAACCATCGACCAGCGGGGGAAAGCGCTGATGAACGGCATCGGAGATATCTTAACTGAGGCTGGGATTCCTCACGTGGTCACTGGAGTGCCAAGTATGTTCGGCATCTTTCTCGGAAAAGATCAGGAACCACGCGATTTCCGCGATTATCTGGCTGGGGATGGTGAATTATATGAAGCCATCAGTATGGGATTGAATCAGCGCGGGGTTCAACCGGATTCTGACGGTAGAGAACCCTGGTTCCTGTGTTATTCCTTGAGCGAGGCAGATGTAAACGAAACTCTAAATGTATTCAACGATTCGGTTAAAGATGCCAAGTCGTGATAAATCTTGAACGCATGGCTCTTGATTTATTTACAAACCAGGAAACCTTCCTGTGAGAATATCTTGTAAGAGGGGTGGTAAAATGATCTCCTTCTTATAAGATATCTCCTGGTGATTTTCTGTTGAGCGAGAAAGATGATGCAAACTGTAACCATTAGCG
>JAUWLJ010000277.1 GCA_030613705.1 Chloroflexota bacterium | reverse complement strand
TTCGAGCGGCGGCAGACCGCCGCCTTCCCTGACTCCGATTGTACGGGCGATAGTAGTTGGCACCCGCTCCGGATCGCTGATCGGAGCCAGTGGGATAAAGAAAACACCGTCAGGAAAATATTCCAGCATTTCGGCAGCTGTTTCCTGGCTGAGGCGGGTTTTGCCTGTGCCACCGGGTCCGGTCAGTGTTAGCAGGCGGACACTGCGCTTACGTAGATTTTCAACGATCTCCGCGACCTGATCCTTGCGACCAATGAATTCTGTGGTTTGGGCAGGTAGATTGTTAGGCAAATTTTCGAGTGATTTGAGAGCAGGGAATTCCTGAGATAGACCAGGGATCAGCAGCTGGAAAACATTCTCAGGTCGAGATAACCCTTTCAAGGTGTGGTAGCCTAGATCTGCAAAAATTACGCCTGTGGGAAGGTTATCTTGAACAAGTTCTTTGGTGGTCAGTGATAGCAGCGACTGCCCACCATGCCCCAGACCGCGCATGCGAGCGCTGCGATTGACTGCTGAACCGTAGTAATCTCCCATCCGCAGGTCGGCGACACCGGTGTGCATACCAATGCGGACACGCACAGGATTGGGCATACCCCAGGTTTCCAAAGCGATGTTCCGCTGGAACTCTACCGCAGCTGCGACTGCATCCACAGCGTCCTGGAAAACGGCAAAGCGGCTGTCACCCTCCCCTCGCGGGCGGACATGCACACCAGAGTGGGCATCCACAGCAGCATCAAAGATGGCGTCATGACGAATAAGCGCGGCGCGCATAGACTCAGGATTCTGTTCCCACAGCTCCGTGGAACCCTCGATGTCGGTCAGCAGAAACGTGATGGTGCCTGTAGGTAATTCTTTTTGAAGTGACTGAGACATGAATTAACTCTTTTTATATAACGGATTAACTTTATTCGATTTATCTCATTATATCCGAAATGGGCTGCATCACGATTTATTAAGTAATAATTCCAGCAATCCATTTTCCCCTTGTTTTGGAAATAACCAACTATATGTGGAACTACCAACCCCTAAGGATCTTCACCCCTGTTCTGATCTTCAAACTCATCGCTGCGTGTGCCGGGGGCGATATAGTCAACCCGCTTGAAAGGCTTGACCTGTTCCCCGATTTCATCCCGCATGATATTCCCGGAGACATGCATCAGGGTATCGCCAAAATCACTGTCGATGCCCATACTTGCCAGGCAGGGGTAATGGTGGTGCAGCATACCGCCTTCCTGTTCGGCCTCGTCAGCCGAGATACCTACCAACCGCTCCGCAGCATAAGCGGCGCAGCCGCAAGCCGCGTCGCGCCGCGCTACGGCTGCTGTGATCACCCTGGTCTCGGGATCGACCTGGATATCAAAGGATGGGCGTCCGAAGTGACGAGCGAATTCAGCGATCAACGGGTCCTGGTAGGTTAATCGCTCGCGGCGGGTGACACCATAGTGGGTCTCGGTCAGGGAGCAAAAAGGCTTCGGGGTGACGCAGGCCACATTCTGTCTCTCCAGCCAGCCGCGCAGCTGGCGAGCTAAACCGCGCGGCAGCCAGGCCTCGTTATCCACAGGGGCGATCACCGCCCGGGCGCCGGTCATCTGGGCGATCTCGGGCAGCAGTTCAGCAATTCCTTTGTGCTCAGCCAATGCGAGCATCAGATCAGCAGCTGGCAGGGACTCGGGAAGATAATCCTCTGGATAATCAATCATCAGCGGAAGGGCGGTGGGTGCATCCCAAGATTCGATGCTCCATTCTTTGGGTCCGTGTGTACTGATATTCTGGACATGGCGAGCACCATAATCGCCTGTGATTACAGCCAGGATACGCATACTGCCTCCAGATAACATTCAATAATAATGCAGAGCATAGATCTAAGCAGAAGAGCGTCCTTCAACTTTCAATCCTCTCACTACCATGATCATCATTGTGCCAATGAAAAGAGTTAAGGCGATCCCATTGAGTAATCCTGTCCACAATCTCAACTGCCATAAACCGGTTAAATCGGCGAGGATCCTGCCGATTAAGGAAACTTGCAGGGTGATCAAGAAAACATAGAAGAATGGGTTGTAGACCACCTGACTTCCCAACACAGCTGGGAAAATGATCGGTGCATGTGCAAAGAGCATGGAAAAAACGAATCCCAAGAAGATGGCGTGCAGGTAAGCATCGTAGCGCAGGCCGGCGGTCATCTGGCCAAAACCCAAGATCAAAATCCCAGCGACAGCCAACCAAAAATAACCCAGCAGCAGGCAGATCGCGGTGTAGCGCGGCAGGCCTGGCTTGCGTATCGTCCGTCGAGCAATGTCATAACGGAGAAGCCAGATGGCCAAGGCGAACATCGCCAATCCAGCGAGACGGGTGCCGGCATCAGGGAGCGGCAAAGAAATCAGCAAAGCTGCCAGGAAGACAGCGATGATGAATATAAAAGCGTTCATAACCACTCGCGAAAGGGAGAGCAAGCGACCCAACTCCAATCGCTCCCCCGCGATGGTCAGGATTAAAAACCCCGCCCACCAGAGAACTACCCGGTAAATTGGCCATCCAGACAGCCACAGCAAGTTGCCAATCAGCCAGACTAAAGCACCCAGGGCCATGGTAATCGTATAGGAAGCCAGGTGCCGGCGGACGATGAAAGCAAAAATTAACAACATGATAAAACTGCCAAAGACGATCAGCAGCGCGCCGAGGCTTCCCCCAAGACTGAAAATGAGCAGTATGCCACCTAAGGCAGTCGCCAGGGGTCCAAGGTAGGCCCAGCGCACGCCCAAGGCGACCGCGCGCTCCAACCCGATCAGGGTACCCAAGAAGCCAGAGACCATCAACGGACCATGCGAGAGAGGCAAAGCGGGAAGCAGAACCGGCCAGCGCCAGCCAAGCCTCACCATCCCAGCCCAGATGGCTGCGAAGAGGATCAGCAAGGATACGGCCAGCAATGGATAACGCAAGCGGTTCGTCATGGGCTTTTAAGTTTGGGAGCTGATAGCAGCCGGATTCCCTTTATTGCTTCAATAAAATGAGCAGCATAACCAGTTGAGTCTCGGCCTGCACACTGTGTGACAGGCGGGGAGCCATGCGCACCCAGGTGCCAGCCACAGCTTTCCTTTCATCTTCCCCCAAAGTCAGTTTCGCCTGACCTTGAACAAAATAAAGCAGCGCAGTCTGGGATGCAGTGTGTTCAGAGAGCTCCTGACCAGCTGCAAATCCGAACAGGATCGCCTTATGCTGATCATCATCATACAAGGTGCGGCTGACGATGCTGTCGGGCGGGATCTCAGGCAGTTCGGAAGCTAAGTTTTCGAAATATTTATAAGCATCATCCATAGAAAAATTCCTTCTCTTCTTAACCTGGCGTAGTGTAGTATTGTTGGCGGAAGATCAACCAGTTTATACCATACCCCGTTCGAGAAGTCTTTGATCTAGATCATATACCCGCCAAACTGAAAATATTAATATTAACGTTTGCATGATCCTGTGACCTGCGTGCTATAATCGGCAGTGGGCTGGCAAGTCCAAAATTTTCTGTCATCACATAAATATAATTCAACAAAAATTCGTATCAAACAACTCGGGCTCATAAGCTAAGGCGCCCAAACCGCACCTGTTGGTAGCCGATTTACACCTATGTCTTTTGTCCATCTCCACGTACATTCCGAGTACTCCCTGCTGGACGGTGTCAGCAACATCACACAAATGGGCCAGCGCGCCGTGGAAATGGGGATGCCCGCCTTGGCGCTCACCGATCATGGAACCA
>JAUWLJ010000266.1 GCA_030613705.1 Chloroflexota bacterium | reverse complement strand
AGCTCATCCGGATGTCAATCTGATCTTTGGAGCTGTGATCGATCCATCTTTCGGTGATGAGTTGCGCATAACCGTGATTGCTACCGGATTTGAACGTACAGGTATTCCTCGCCGCTTATTGGAAAAATCCGCAAATCGGCGAGAAAATGAAACGGTTAAAATCTCTGAAAACAGCGAAGTAGTTGCCAATGCCAGCAATCCATCAGATTTTCAACCTCGGACATTTAATACCGAAGACCTGGATATTCCAACCTTCTTAAGAAACCGTACTCGTTAGAGTGTTTCATCGGTTCATGGATTTGAATCAAATTGCTTGGTTATGTTGAAGAACTTGTAGAGATGATTATTTACTTTATGAGTTGAAGGTGATTTGATTTGGGTAGATCGATAATATTTAATGGGAAACTCTGGTTCGAATCATGAGAATCCTCATCCCCTTCCTGGGATTGCCTTCCCCTGGGATGGGGATGAGGTCGATTCGTTTCTTGTGGAAATTTTAAGGTTGGAATTGACTTATTTGGCTTGTCAATTGACTTTAGGTATGCTAGAATACTTGCCCAGCTAGTGCCACATGTAGGGGTGGTTCCAATAATACCGCCATATATGGCGGCTACAATTGTTCTATAAAGGGGTTGTGATGCGTTGTCCTTATTGTCAAGGTGAAGAATCTCGCGTAGTGGATACCTCTCATGATGCACGAGGCGGAATTCGCCGCAGGCGGGAGTGCAATAATTGTAATCAACGTTTCAGCACCTACGAAAGAGCGATCCTGGCAAATCCTTTACTTGTCAAGCAAGATGGAACTCGGGAAGAATTCGATCGAGACAAATTGATTGGCGGTATTCGCATCGCTTGTGCCAAAAGACCTGTCTCAGCAGCAGAAATCGAACGCTTAGTTGGAGAAATTGAATCTGCCCTTCAGGCGATGGGACGTGCGGAAGTGTCCTCAAGGGTTGTTGGGGATTTGGCAATCGCCGGATTGAAGGAGATGGATCAAGTTGCTTACATCCGGTATGCTATTGTTTATCTCGGACTGGATGATTTAAGATCGATCCGGGACGAAATTGATCACTTACTTGAAACCTAATCTAAATTCTGAGGTCTTCTTCTTCACTCCTTAGCGAATGTTGTTTTATTTTTAGGATCGGTAAACCAGGCAGGAGGTATCGTAATGTTGAAAGAAGGGAATGAAAAAGTTGCCAAATCAGGTATGCTGCCGACTCCACCACTACCAGCAGATCTAAACAAGGTTGATCTGACTGAGAATGCTGATCAAGTATTTACTCGCCGTTATGTCCGCCGAGACGGAAATGGTGAACCGGTAGAATCTATAGAAGAAACTTTTTGGCGTGTGGCTTACCATGTAGCTAAGGCAGAGGCAGATTGGGGCAATGATCTTGAAGCAACAGCCAGGAGTTTTTATGAGCTCCTATCTACCGGACGTTTTTTCCCCAACTCACCAACATTCACTGGTGCTGGCACTCCACTAGGGCAATTAGCCGCCTGTTTTGTTCTGCCTGTATCAGATGATATGGGTAGGAATTCCGCTGGCATATTTCAAACTTTGCGTGATGCAGCCTTAATCCAACAAACCGGTGGTGGAAATGGGTTTTCATTCTCACGTTTACGACCAAAAGGTACTTTAGTAAAAACTTCCGCCGGTCAAGCCACGGGTCCAGTTGGGTTTTTGCGCGTCTACGACAAGGCATTTGGAGAAATCGCCCAGGGAGGTACCAGGAGAGGTGCCAATATGGGTGTTCTGCGTGTAGATCACCCGGATATCGAAGACTTCATCACATGTAAAACAGACGAGGATGCTATCACTAATTTCAATATCTCAGTCGGGATAACCGATGCTTTTATGGAAGCGGTGATAGAGGATCGAGAATGGGAATTATTATTCCCTGATGTGTCTTCGAAAAAATACAAAGATTTCAATGGCACCATCGAGCAAGCCGAAGAGAATGGCATTGCCGTCAAGGTCAAAAAGCGAATCCGAGCCAGGGATTTGTTCGAGAAAATCGTTCGCCAGGCACATCACAATGGAGAACCTGGAGTTCTTTTCCTTGATGCTGCCAACCGCTCCAACCCGGTCCCTCATTTGTACATGATAGAAGCGACCAACCCATGCGGAGAACAGTGGTTAGGACCCTATGAAAATTGCTGTTTAGGGTCTGTGAATCTTGCTCAACATACCGGACCAGGTGGTTCAGTTGATTGGGAAAGCCTTCGCCGGAGTGTGGAATTGGCGACAAGGTTTCTTGATGATGTCGTTCAAGCAAACTCTTATGTACCGGCTGTTCCCCAACTTCAACGGGCTGCCTTCCGCGCCCGTCGAATCGGTCTTGGCATCATGGGGTTGGCTGACCTGATGTATCACGTTGGTGTCAGGTATGGTTCTGAATCTGGACAGGAATTTTCTGCACAGGTGATGGAATTTATTCGTTTTCACACCATGTTAACCAGTATTGAGCTAGCTAAGATACGCGGTTCATTCGAAGCAATTGAAGGATCAATATACGATCCGGAAAACCTGGTCTGGCAACCCCCCATTCCTTTGCAAGATTATCAAGGAGATTGGAATCGACCCGCGATTGATTGGAGTGATGTGGTAGGTGGAATCCGGAAACACGGAATTCGAAACGCCGCACAGACTACTATCGCCCCGACAGGGACCATTGCCACAGTTGCTGGCTGTGAAGGGTATGGATGTGAACCGGTATTCGCCTTAGCTTATATTCGTCATGTAAATGACAACGGGAGAGACCTGCAATTGCTGTATACGAGCCCGCTATTTAACCAGGCTTTGATTGAAGCGGGATTGGACGAGCAAACCAGGGCATCGATAATTGACCAGGTGATGGAAATCGGGACTTGTCAGGATATCACAATGATCCCGCAGAAAATTCGCGATGCATTTGTTGTTTCCCAAGATATCACGGCTGAAGAGCATGTTCGCATGCAAGCCGCGATGCAGGCTTTTGTCGATAATAGCTTATCCAAGACGATTAATTTTCCCGAGATAACAACTGAGGAAGAAATTGCCAAAGTTTACCGGTTGGCCTGGGAATTGGGGTGTAAAGGTATTACTGTATATGTGACTGGTTCTCGGCAGAAAGTTGTACTGGAAACACACGCAGTCGCCAAAGAGAAACAAAATCTGGTATTGGAACCTGTGAAAAGCGATCCGAGCGAGAAGAGCAATTGGAAGGAGGTAAAAAAGCCGCGTCCACGAAGACTGCCAGGAAACACAATCTATGTGGAGACTCCCTTAGGGAAGACTTTCGTAACGGTCAACGAGAATGGAGGCCATCAACCGTTCGAGGTTTTTGTAAACACCGCCAAGGCAGGATCAGAAACTGCGGCAGTATCAGAAGCTATCGGGCGCCTGATATCTTATATCTTGCGGATGGTTTCCCCAATTACTCCCCGTGAACGTCTGATCGAAGTCTGGCGGCAGTTGTCAGGTATTGGTGGGGGGAGACCTTTGGGATTTGGGCCAAACCGTGTTCGATCACTGCCAGATGGAGTCGCACAGGCGCTTGAGGAATACTTGAAGAACTCAGATTCAAGCGAGACTATTTTTGATGAAGATGGGAATGGCTACTACCCCGCCTTGGATCTTAATCCCGAACAAACTAAATCTCGGATTGGAGATTTGTGCCCTGAGTGTGGTGAAGCAGCGGTGGTCTATGAAGAGGGTTGTCGCAAATGCTATGCTTGTGCATATAGCGAATGTTAGGTTCTAATACTGAAGTAATCAAATCATTTGGTGAATAGCCGCTGCTGTTGAAACCTTCCTCGGAAATTAAGTTACCGGAACCATTATGGTTAAACGACTGATCGTTGTTGCTGGTAATATTGGAGCTGGGAAAACCTCCTTGACAGAACGGC
>JAUWLJ010000307.1 GCA_030613705.1 Chloroflexota bacterium | reverse complement strand
ACATCATTGCGGCAACGAGCGGCTAACCTGGTCGATACGCGCCAGGATTTCATCCGCCTCCTGTTCACCAGCAATATGGACCCGCCCATCCAGATCGACATGGGTGGGGATCAACTTAAAATCCACCATCTCGGTCCCCTGGAAGGTGACCAGCAGGATGACTCCCTGCTGGTGATCGAGCGCCCAATTCTGGTCGAAGACAAAATTACCCAAGCCGTAAAAAACCATCACCCCATCTATTTCCTCTATAGCCTGGACCACATGTGTGTGGTTTCCGACCACCAGGTCGGCGCCAGCAGCCACTGCCAGCTGGGCAAGTTCTCTCTGCGACCAGTTAGGAACCGGCACATCTTCTGGTCCCCAATGCGGCAAGACAACCACGACATCGGAAACCTGTTCGGCTGCCTGGATAGCCAAACTCAAGTTGTCCTCATTTAATACCGCGATCCCGGGCTTCTCCTCTGTGGCAAATGCGCGGGGTTCAAGTTGCCCTAATGAGACAAACCCGAAGCGAACGCCGTTCATCTCCACCACAAGCGGTTCCATCGCTTCCTGCAAATTTTCACCAGCACCCACTGGAGCAATCCCTACCCGTCTTAAATTTTCCAGCGTGTCGAAGAAGGCACGGTCCCCGCAATTGCTAAGCCCACAATTCTTAATGTGATTAGTGGCGACACTCAGCAGGTCAAAGCCAGCGAGTGCTAAAGCATCTGCATTCTCAGAACCGCCTACCAAAACATAAGTTGGTACACAGCCGGTATGTGGAGGGTAATCGCTGATTGTGGCATTCAAGGTCCCAATCGCAAGATCTGCCCGGCTGATAATCTCACGTACTTCATCATACAGGTAATCACTATCCCCGGAGGCATCGATCGCTGCCTGGACACACCGGGCTGGGACGATCACGCCGGTAAAAAGGAGGCTTGTAGTGGGAATAGAGGTGGGTGTTTGGGTGATTTGGAGCGTTGGTTTGACTGCCGTGCTGGTGGGGTTGGGTGTCGGACTTGGAACAGGAGATTGCGTTGGTATCTGGATTGTAGGAGTGAGTTTAGACGAGATTTTTGTTGGGCTCAACGCTATCTCTTGACCCACCGGATTCTCTTCAAGTCCTGAATCGGGGGAAGTCTGACAACCAACCGCCAAGGAGATGAGCAAGACCAATAACCAATTGCGGTTCACCAGGAACGCTCTACTGAATAGAATGGCTCACTCTCCCAGCGCGACGTGGATTTCCCTCAATACGTAGGGATCTTTTTCATTGACGGCAGCCCCTCTAAGTACCTCCTGGGCAAGATCGTCACCAATCTGCCCAAGCGCCCAAGCAGCATGACCGCGAACTAACGGTTCAGTTTCATCTTTCAGCGATTTAATTAAAGATGGCACAGCATTGGGACGCTTCGAGTTGCCTAAAACAACCGCAACGTTGCGCAGATAACCACGGCGTTTCGCACGCTTTATTGGGCTGCCCTTGAATTTGCGGTTAAATTCCTGGGGCGAAAGCGACAGCTGATCAATTAGCTCCGGGTAACCATATTGAGCATTTCCGGGGAGGCCTTTTTCCCTAGTTGTGTCTGCAAAGCGCTGGTTCCAGGGGCACACTTGCTGGCAAATATCGCAGCCAAAGATCCAATTGTCAATCTGAGGGCGCAATTCTATGGGAATTTCTCCCTTGAGCTCGATCGTCAAGTAAGAGATGCATTGAGAGGCATCGATGGTTCTGTCTGTCAGAATACAACTTGTTGGGCAAGCCTCAAGGCAGCGGGTACAGGATCCGCAGCGATCTGCGGTGAATGGAGGGTCTGGTTCCAGATCAATACCTAAAAAAAGCTCTGCCAGCAGAAAAAACGATCCCTGAGCAGGGTTGATCAGACAGGTGTTCTTACCGATCCATCCCAACCCGGCCCGCTGCGCCAGGTCGCGTTCCAAGATGGGTCCGGTGTCCGTGTACCAGCGATTGGGAACTGGCTCCCCAACGCGAGCCTCGATAAATTCCACTAACTCATGCAAGCGCAGGGGAATAATATTGTGGTAATCCTCACCCCAGGCATAGGAAGCGATCCGTCCCCGCAAAGTATGATCTTGTGAGGCAGCCTTCCCTGGCATTTTATGGGATCGAGATGGTATGGTGTGGTCCATACCAAGGATCAAGATTGATTTGCATTGAGGCAGAATCAGGCTTGGGTCAGCCCTGCGGGCACGTGCCCGGTCTGTGGACAGATAGCTCATCTCTCCATGTCGACCTTGGTGCAACCAATCCTCATATATATTCACATGGGGGGGCGGATCGGGCCGGGTCACACCGACCAGGTTAAATCCCAATCGTTTCGCTTCAGCCACGATCTCATTCTTCAGCGCCATAAGGCTATCTACGAGCCACAGGATAACGAAAAATTCGCCTGGTTTGAGGTCTTTTCATTGGGCACCAGGATGTGAAATTGAGCCCACCCATTGACAGTATCCTGGATATCCAGATAGTAAACCACGGAATGAGTGCCTGCTTCGAATGCACCGGTGAGGTCTCCAGGGAGGTTAAACGTAAAACCGGGTGTATCACTCCCAGCTTCCATGCGGTATGTAACCGTTGCAGGCTCATTCAGGGTGAAAGAGGCGGTAAAGGTGAAGGTGTGCGGACAATCACTGGGTGATGAATCATCCACCTGGATGGAGACCTTAGTCACCTGGCCTGATCCTGAGGGCTTTGGTGATGCAGTGCCTGCTGGAATCTCTCCCACTACATCGATCTGCACAAATACCACATAATCGAAAAATTCACCAGCTGGATTGCGCATCTTCCAATAACCGAGGTAAGCACCCCCAGTCTGGGGGGCGATCATATCAACAGAGATGTCCACAGTAGCACCGGGGGCTACATTTGCACTTAGAGGGACTTCCGCAGGAGCAGACATTTGTTCGCCAGTGGAGAATGCCAGGGCGTATTCTGGAGTCCAAGTGTTTGTCCCAGAGTTTCGCAATCGCCATACTTTGCTGAATCCCTCTCCGGGATCAAAATTTGTGCCATCCGGTATGGTTATATCCGCCCAAAATTCAGCCTGGTCAAATCCGCCAGTTACCGCAGTCGGCGCGGCGGTGTTGATCACGCCCGATCCATCTTCCGGGTCAAGATCCGTGATGGCGGTCGGGGTGAAGGATATATCATCCTCACCCGGAGGTAAGGGTGTGGTTGTCCCTTGCGGCCTGGCCAGTTCTGTCAGCTGGGCGCCAGCAGTCTGTGCAGCAGCCGT
>JAUWLJ010000080.1 GCA_030613705.1 Chloroflexota bacterium | reverse complement strand
CGGTCGATTTTAAGTTCTGCGATAAAGGTGCCGATACCATGTTTACGCACGATCAATCCCTGTGATTCGAGTACCTGCAGAGCCCGGCGTAGAGTCATGCGGGTGACGCCAATTTTTTCGCTCAAATCACGCTCAGGAGGTAATTGTTCACCAGGCGATAAACCCCCAGATTCGATCTGGGCAATCATCCTCTCCGCGATTTGGATGTAGAGAGGGATCGAGAAGGCGTAAGATTTTGTTGGTTCTTGAGCAATAACCATCGTTGATCAGTCGATCTTGAACGTCGAATATACCGTATAGTGGTATACATTCCTTATACCTCATTATACCACCAGCGTCAATCGGCGAGCCAGATTGAATTACAACCGACGAGATCACGAAGTAAATGAAGTATGCGGTTAACTTGAATGAGAAGAAGTGCGCTTGCTGACTTAAACTGGCTTAGGTGGTACGGGTAAAAAAAGGCTTGGCTTGCAGGCTGCGGAAAAATCGCTCAATTTATTTAAATCAGGAGTAGTGAAAGGGGTGGAATTAGCTGCCTGATACGATCCTTGAAACATGTGATCTCTCAAATACACTCGATCCTACAGCCGATAAGATATATAATAATGTATTCGTACTGACTAAATTATGTATTAAAGGATATTTTTTTCAAACAAGGGAGAGAATGTAATGAATTACCCACAAAACCGATTGACGCGTATATTATTTGTGATCGTGGTCTTGATGGGGGGTGTATTTAGTCTGGTCTCGCCTGCTCGAGCTCAGGGAATCGAGGTCACCTTTGAAGACTCGGTAGCAGCTGGGCAGGTGGTTGATAATGATGCCATCCTGGCAGGTACGACCGTAACTATTGATGGCACAGTGAATGGTGATGCACTCGCAGTGGGTTCACTTGTTGAGGTCAATGGTGATGTCGCCGGCAGTCTGGTAGTGATTGGACAGAACGTCGTGATCAATGGTACTGTCGATGGGACAGTATATGTGGCCGCGGTGACACTCGATTTGGGAGAGGAGGCCGCATTAAGTCGCAACATTTACTTCCTCGGGGCCAGCCTGGCAACCGCGGAAGGATCTACTATCGACCGGGACCTGGTGTTGGTCAGCATGGGGGCAAAGCTGTCTGGCGATATCGGGAGAAACACTGTTGGCATCATCGGTCCTTGGGAATTGTTTAAACTCTTTATGGATCTGATCGGTCGACCGGTGTTTGAGCCTCAGACTGGATTGGAGACATCTGATACGCCTTATCGGGTCCAGAATCAGCCAGTGCTTCTTTCCGGATTCCTGCCCTCGGTGGGCTCGATTGCCTTGACCAGCCCAGAGGAGGCCAGCTCTGTGGAAGCATCCCTGACACCTGCCTCCATTACACAGCCTGACCTGGCCGCCCAATCAGATTCATCCGTTGATTCGGAAAAAGTGATGGAATGGCTGCAGTGGATTGTCGAAGAATTTATCACTTTACTGGTGTTTGGTTTGCTGGGTATCTGGCTGTTTTCATCGTTCTTAAATCGCAGTGCCGAGAAAATCGAGACCAGACCTCTTCAATCCACTGGCATCGGTTTGTTGGGGTTGGTGATATCCGTCGCTTTGATCGGTGTAGTGATCCTGGTCGCGTTTCTGATCCTGATGCTCGGTATTGGATTGGGTGCGCTTAACTTCTGGGACCTGGCCTGGGCTGTATGGGGGGTTGGTTTCACCAGCCTGGGATTGGCATTCTGGCTTTCATTGCTGTTCGTCTCTTATGGCACGAAGGTCATCGTAGCATTCCTGGTGGGATCGATAATCCTCAAACGCTTGGCTCCGAGTTCCCTCCAGTACAAGATATTGCCGTTGCTGTTAGGGCTGCTCGTCTACGTTTTACTCGCCTGGCTGCCATACTTTGGCTGGGTGATCGCGGTGTTGGTTAATGCAATTGGTCTTGGCGCAGCCTGGCTTGCCTTCAGAGATCGAAATCCAGAGAGATCAGAAGATGAATTGCCAGCAGAGGAGGGTGATTCAGAGTAATAAAGTTGTCGAAAAAAAGAGCCCGCCCCTCTCATTTTGGAGATGGGCGGGCTCTTAATTTTAGACAGATGGAGCTACGGCGTAGCTCGCAGCCTCAAAGTTTGTTAAATCGACATCTCTGGAAGGGAACAGCCCACGAAAGTGATCAGCACTAAACCAAAATAAACTTAAGGTAATTTCACAAACAAAGAGTTTCTAGTTGTCCCTGCGCCAGACTTCTTCGAATTTTCGGATTCGCCGTTGGATGTGCCAGGCATACGGGTCAGCTTTCGATCGTTTTAAGGAGATCAGCTGCATGGCCTCATCGGCAGAGCAGCCTTGTCCAATCAAAACCGCAGCGGCCATCGCTACACTGCGGTGGCGTCCTTCACGACAATAAACTAAGACACTTTCACCGCCTTGGATAACGGGTAGGGCAGCCTTTACTCCTCTTACCAGCTTACCGATCGGTATGGGGAGAAATATCGAGTCGAATGTACGCAGTGTCAGCATGCGGAATGGGGGATTTCGGTAGACATCCGCGGGACGAAAAAAGATCATATTGAGGATTAAGCGCACATTCATTTCGCGAATCGCATTGGCGTCTTCAGCTTTTGGATGCGCGGCGATATACAGCTGATCTGTAATCTTGGAGATATCCATGATAGTGTTCAGTTCCCGATTGGAAGTTTGGTTGGCGAATAATTGGGAGGCAATTAATCAGAACTCCAGCCAGGTTATAATAAAATTCTGTATCTGTGCTATGGATTCAACCTGGGAATAAGTTGCCCTTAGCAGCTACTCCCAGCTGCGACCCTCGAGTTCCCTGCGTAAAGTCTTCTCAGCCTCATCCGGGAGAGAAGTCTGCAGGACTTTGCCTTTATATTTCCGCAGAGCAGCCACAGTTGGGTTAGGATCGTCGCCCCGAACGATGAAGAAGATTGCGGAGCTGCCAGGTTTTAGTTCCTCGGAGACTTCCTTAACAAATTTTTGAGATACACCCTTATCTGCCAATTTACCGACCAGCGCGCCCCCAATGGCGCCTAATATCAAGCCACCAATCGGGAAGAAGATGGAACCAATGAGTAAACCGATGGCACTGCCCCCAAGTGCGCCTACCTTGACTCCCCGGTCAACCTCATTCTTGAGATGGACTTTGCCATCTTCATCTTTGACCACCACAGCCGTGTCATCCAGGCTGAGATGGCCTGTTTTTTGAATGCTGCTCAAGGTGTGCCGAACTTTACCAGCTTCTTCGGGATCGTCGAAGGCTATCACGACCAGGTACGACATTTCATTCCTCCTGTTGTTAAGTTTTTCCTTTTGTGGAGAGTTATGATTAGATGGTTAAATGTGGAAATTTACAAATTCTGCCCAATTATAGCATAACGAAAATGGATAGAGACGGATATCGAGGGGGTTCTTCATCTTATGGTTTGACCCTGTTAACCAAAATCCTCTTTGGGAAGAGTTTGAGCAACGAGAATTTTGCCGTATTTTTATACCTTGCATTTTTGTTAGATTTCGTTATACTGTAAGGTAAACCTGGAGAAGTTCCTGCAAGATTTTTCAAAGTAAGTTTCTTGGATATATATCGTAAAGAAGGAGAATGTACTATGGCAGAAGCCACCATGACTTCAGAAGAACGTCTTGTACCCTGGTGGGTGGTGCTGATTGAAGGTATCGCCGCCATCATTATCGGAGTCTTATTATTAGTAAATCCACGAATTACAACAGGGGTTCTAATCCAATTTCTGGGTATCTATTGGTTCATCGTAGGGATCATCGATATCGTTCGCATCTTCATTGATAGCTCAATGTGGGGCTGGAAACTCTTTTCCGGTATCATCGGTATCCTGGCAGGTATAGCCATAATCCAGTACCCATTGTGGGCCTCCCTACTCGTTCCAGCAGTCTTGGTTTGGGTGTTCGGTTTCTTTGGGATCATCATCGGCATCATCGGCTTGATCCAGGCTTTCCAGGGCGCCGGTTGGGGTGCGGGCATCTTGGGCATTTTGAGCATACTATTCGGTCTGCTCTTACTCGTAAATGCCTTCGTTGCCTCCTTTGCCTTACCATTTATTTTCGGCATCCTGGCAGTCGTCGGTGGTCTTGCCGCACTGGTGATGGCTTTCCAGATGCGCTAACCCCAAATAACGTATAGCAGACAACAAAACCTTTTCCAAGGGAACAAAACACACTGGTAGTAATATCACTCTTCTCCGGGGAACCCAGTAGTGCCCTAGAAAAAATAAGGGTTCGGCAGTGAAATAAGCCGAACCCTTATTTCTTGTTTAACCAATCGTATACCGATAACAATTATGAAAAATAAATCAAAATTATAATTTGGACTTTCTGTGGTTTAATTGGTCTGATTAAGCAGAAAGATTGCCAGCTTAGAGGAGTCTTTTATGGGAGCCGCGCCGCCAGCATTTCATATCTTAGCTAAGCCTACTGGGGCTATCTGCAATCTAGATTGTAGGTATTGTTTCTTCCTTTCCAAGGAGATGCTTTACCCTGGAAGCCGCTTCCGCATGGCGGATGAACTGCTGGACACCTATATTCAGCAGCTGCTAGAAGCTCACCAGGTCCCTGAAGTAACGATCGCCTGGCAGGGTGGTGAGCCCACATTGATGGGGTTGGATTTTTTCAAACGGTCTGTTGAGTATGTCGAGAAGTATAAAAAACCCGATCAGCGGGTTGCGCATACCATGCAAACGAACGGCACAAAACTGGACGATGAGGGGTGGGCCTTCTTTAAGGAAAATGATTTCCTGATTGGTTTAAGCGTTGATGGCCCTCAAGAGATGCATGACGCCTACCGGGTCAATAAAGGAGGTGAAGGCACTTTTAACCAGGTGATGATTGGGCTGGATTACCTGCGAAAGCATGAGGTGGAGTTCAATATTTTATGCACTGTACATGCGGCAAATGCCGACCACCCGCTGGAGGTCTACCAGTTCTTCCGGGATGAGTTGGGCGCGCAATTTATCCAGTTTATCCCAATTGTCGAACGAGCCACGGAGCAATTACTACCCCTGGTAAATATGGGTTGGAGCGAGAAATCCGGGGTTGAAAGACCTTTATATGTGCAGCAAGGTAACCTGGTGACAGAGCGAACTGTTCAGGCTGAACGCTATGGCGAATTTCTGACCACCATCTTCGACGAGTGGGTTATGCGGGATGTGGGTCAGGTTTATGTGCAGCTGTTTGATGTCACTTTAGGCAGCTGGATCGGACAGCATAATTTGTGTATATTTTCTCCGACCTGCGGCAATGCGTTGGCTCTTGAACATAATGGTGACCTGTATTCATGCGATCATTATGTCGAGCCAGATTACCTTTTGGGTAATATCCTGGAAGAGCGCATGATCGATCTGATTGCTTCAGATCAGCAGCGCAAATTTGGGCAGGATAAATACGATACACTGCCGAAATACTGCCAGGAATGCGAAGTTCAGTTTGCCTGTTATGGGGGTTGTCCCAAAAATCGCTTCATCGAGACACCAGATGGAGAACCAGGTTTGAATTACTTGTGTGCTGGATATAAGAAATTCTTCAACCATGTCGATGAGCCGATGCGCTTCATGGTAGCTGAGCTGCGCAATAATCGGCCTCCAGCAAATGTGATGGAATTTATGGCGAGGAAAGAGGCGGAGCTGCAGAAGTTATACGCCAAGGCACACCGCAACGATCCCTGTCCTTGCGGCAGCGGTCTCAAATTCAAAAAATGCCATTACCGGGAGACCCAGAATCTTAGCGAGTAATATATTTTGAATTCAGATTTGCTGCCTGGGGGGAATAAATCCCTGCGGGGGTCGAGCTCTTATGGGGTTACTTGAATGAGAGCAAGGTGTTATAGACAGGAACTTTCATAGACGTATATAATATAGCTTCACTGGATAAAGGAATAGCTAGGAGAGTCAGAGATGCCAACTGAAAACACCAGTCAGAATCCAATTAAATTACAGCTAGCGGAAACACAGTACTCGGTAGTCCCAGAAAATCGAGTGACGATCCCGATCGGATTGGTCAACCAGGGAGCAGAAGAAGATCACTTTGAGATATCCGTCCGTGGGATTCCTTTGGATTGGATTTCCATCGCCACACCTGTTGTTCGCCTGAGCCCAGGGGAGAAAACGGAAGTTGCGTTGGTGATCGAAGCACCGCCGGCTTCGCAAGTCCGCGCTGGACAGTATCCGTTAACGTTGGTGGTGCTCAGCCAGACTTCACCCTCTCAAAAGGTGGAAACGGAGTTAACCCTCACTGTAGCAGCATTTGAAGTTCAGGGTCGCATCGGTATATTGATGGAATCAGTCCAGTTCTCTGTTGCGCCGGGAAGCAGTGCTGCGATCCCAATTGTGCTGCTCAACCAGGGGCTGGTGGAGGATAATTTCAAGTTATCCATTGAGGGATTGCCAATCAGCTGGGTTTCCACCGCGTCACCGGTGACACGTCTTGCGGCTGGAGAACAAAAGGAAGTGGTCCTGACCATTCTTCCCCCACGGGACGCACAAAGTAAAGCCGGACGCCATCCATTCAAGTTGGTCGTCACCAGCCAGGAAGCCCCAGATCAATCAGCCAGTGTCAATGGGACATTAACCGTGGCAGCCTACTCCCGCTTCAGTTGTGAAATTGATCCATCGCTTGTGGAAGCGGGTCAACCGGTGCGTATCCTGGTCCGCAATCAGGGCAATATCCAGGAGACATTTACCCTGACCTGGCAGAGCGAAATCGATGCTCTGGAATTCGAATCAGGGGCCACACGTGAATTAAAGGTGGCAGCCGGAGAGACAGCTGCGGTAGAATTTGTCGCCAAACCTCGTCAACGACCGATCATGGGCGGTGATAAGAGTTATGAATATTCGATCCTGGTGCAGTCTGCGGGAAAGGAGACCCTGACTGTCGGTGGCGAAATCACCAGTAAAGGGTTGGTCCCGATCTGGGTTGTGCCAGTCCTGGCGGTACTTTGTTTAGGGGCGATTTTTGTTTTTTTCACCCTGTTCAGGGGCGAGCAATCTGAGTCAGTCAGTGCCACCCAGACGGCAGAGGCGGCTTTGGGGGAGATCGTCGCGGCTACCCAGACTGCGTCATTCAACCAGACGCAGGCAGCCAACGAGGGTGAGCGCGATTCGGATGGCGATGGTCTTACGGATAAACATGAACTGGAGATCGGCACCGATCCGAACAATCCAGACACAGACAGCGACGGCCTTTCTGATGGGGAAGAGGTCTTGCGCAGGAATACTGACCCGCTCAATGCGGATACAGATGGCGATCTGCTGTCCGATGGTGCAGAAGTGCTCGAGCATAATACCGATCCGCTCAATGCGGATACCGACAGCGATCGCCTGAGTGATGGTGAAGAGATCCGGCTGGGCACGGACCCGCGCAATCCGGATACGGACAGCGATGGTTTGCAAGACGGTGAGGAAAGCCCACCCTGCCCCGACCCGCTCAATCCAGATTCGGATGGTGATGGGATCATCGATGGTCAGGATCTTGACCCCTGCGATCCCAACAATCCCTCGCTGACTGCCACAGCCTCTGCGGCGATGCCCACCGAGATGCCGGTCACACCGACACCGCCTCCCACCGAGCTGCCCACAGAAGAGCCCACCCAGCCGCCGGTGCTCCCCCCGGTCTCCGGGACGATCGCCTTTGAGTCCAACCGGGATGGGAATTCAGGTATCTATGCCATAGATTTGTCTGATCTGTCAATCTCCCAACTCTCAATCAGCACTGGGATCGATACCCAACCGGCTTATTCCCCAGATGGCAGCCGGATAGCCTTTGCCACCACCCGGGATGGGAACAGCGAGATATACACCATGAACGCCAACGGCGGCAATCAGGCCAACCTGACCAACAGCCCTGCTGAGGATTTATACCCGGTCTGGTCTGCGGATGGCCAGTGGATCGTGTTCACTTCTGACCGGGATGGCAAGCAAGAGGTCTACAAGGTGCGCCCGGATGGCTCCGAGCTGACCAACCTGAGCATCACCCCGGCCAATGATTTCCAGCCGC
>JAUWLJ010000328.1 GCA_030613705.1 Chloroflexota bacterium | reverse complement strand
ATATGCTAATTTCCTTGAAAACCAAATCGGATCATTGGAAGTTGTTAAACAGGCTGATTTCATTGTCCTGGATCAGAACCTTTTTGAGATTCCCCAAACGGAGATCGCGGATACGAAAGTGATTCTTACATATATCGATGGTCAAGAAGTATTCAGAGCTGCAGAGTTTTCTTGAAAATAAATCAAAATTAATTAGCTGATCCCAAGGGTGATGGAGATCGTGATGAAATATTTTTCTCGCTCACAAAACAAGGGTAAAAATCTAAGACCACCTGATCTTTACGAGTATTTTGTCGACAATTTTTGGTTTAAAGCCGCTGACTTAGAGAACCAGAAGATTAATGAACCACTTAGAGGCAGTCATAAAGCCGATGTGGTCATTGTTGGTGGTGGTTATACCGGTCTTTCTGCTGCTTATCATATCCGCAGTAAGTTCCCCGAGAAGAAAATCGTGCTGATCGAGGGAGCGTGCTGCGGGTATGGCGCCAGTGGGCGTAATGGGGGATTTTGTATCGCCACCGATTTGATCAGAGAGTCGGATGGTGAAAATCCAGAAATGCGTCAGAAAAGTGTCGAGGTTTCATTTTATGGCATGCAGTTTATAAAAAGAATGATCGCGGAACACGAGGTTAAGTGCGATTTTGAAGAAAATGGGATGCTTGGCGTTGCATTGAACGAAAAGCAGGCTCAGGAACTGGAAAACTATGGGGATGAATTAATATCTTTTGGATTAAATTCGACTTTTCTGCAAGGTGAGCAGCTGGATGCTCAAATTAAATCACCCCTATTCATTGCTGGATTACATGTCCCTTATGGTGCTAACCTTAATCCTGCAAAGCTTGCTCGGGAGATGAAGAGAGTGGTTGAAGATTTTGGTGTTGAGGTCAGGGAGCGTTCAGTTGTCACTCGCATCACGCCTGGTAAATTAAACCTTGTAGACACAGAACTAGGTGAAATTCGCGCTCCTATTCTTGTCATCGCCCTGAATGCCTACGCTCACAAACTGGGTTTCTTCAAGGACCGTGCATTTCCAGTAAATGTTTTTCAGATAGCTACTGAGCCGTTAAGCAAATCCCAATGGGAATCAATTGGCTGGCAGAATCGGCAGGGATTATACGATATGCGGACTAAATTTAGCTATTTGATCCCATCTGCTGATGGGCGCATCGTCATGGGCGGATCGGATGTTACCTATTATGAGAATGATGCCATCAGCTCTGGAAATGATAAGTCCGTTACCCATAAGATCAAGAAAGACTTGTTTTCTTTCTTCCCCCCATTAGAGGGGCTGCGAATTGAACATTCCTGGGGTGGAACAACTACCTACACCTTGAACAGGACGCCATCGGTGGGGGTGATGGGGGATCACCATAATATATATTATGGTTTAGGATTAAGCGAGGGTGTTCCGACAACCCAAACATTTGGACGCATCATTGCTGACCTCATGGTGGGGGAAGAGAATGAATTTACCAGTCATTATGTTGTAAATCGTAAAATTCCTTATGCTGGCCTAACCAGCCTGCGGGGTTTTTTTGTCAGGGGCGGTATGTGGATGATGGATAAGTTGGGGTGATCGCTGCTCTTCAGTCAATACTGTGTTACTTTTCATTCCGTCGTCTTTTGCATATAATTTTAATCAATAAAAGAATTAAATTGCTGCAGACATAGTTAGCGATACAACTAAAGAATTTTATTGACAAGTTTGGTTATAAGTCATATAAATGAGAACTGGAGAACAAACCGAAATCATTTGAAACGAAAACATAATCCCTTTGCTGTCCATCATCAGCGCATCAAGGGGTATTCTCCCTGGATGAGGCTGAGCGTTGGATAGCTGAGCAGAAGAATTCAGCAATAATAGATAAGAAATGAACACTCCCAATAATCACATACATGTAATTATTAACCCTGCAGCTGGGAAGGATGAAGCGATTCTCAATACGCTAAATCGCGTGTTCAAGAAATACATTCAAGATTGGTCGATCAGCGTTACTCATCAGTCCGGTGATGCTACCCGCCAGGCAAAAGAAGCTGTGGCTAATGGTGCAGACCTGGTCGCTGGTTATGGTGGAGATGGAACCCAGATGGAGGTGGCCAATGGATTGATCGGCAGCGATGTTCCCCTGGCCATTTTCCCTGGTGGAACAGGTAATGCCATGGCGCATGAGCTGCGCATTCCACTCAAACTTGAACAGGCTGCTGAGCTGGTATGCCAGAGCAAGCACCTGCGCAGTATTGATATGGCGCACATTAATGGCACATATTTCATGCTCAGGGCTTACACCGGTGTTGAACCAGACCAGAGAGCCAGCCGCGAGATGAAAGATCAATATGGGAATTTAGCATATATCGGAGATACGATGAGGATGCTTTCCCATCCTCCGCATGCTTCTTACCAGCTAACCATCGATGGCCAAGAAATTAATGAGCAGGGTATGACCTGTCTGATCCTCAATGCTGGCAGCCTCGGCGGCATCGACCTGCGGCTTACGAAAAGGATTGATGTCAGCGATGGACTGTTAGACGTGTTCATCGTCAATAGGGATGTTAAATCTATTACTGCCCTGGCTAGTTTTACCCTGGAGATAGGATCTTCAAAAGCTAACTTGCACCGTTGGCAGGGACGGGAGATCATTATTGACGCTGACTCACCTCAATCAATCTGGATCGATGGCGAGTTTTTCGGATCTACTCCCCAAACGGGCACTGCTGTGCCAAGTGCAATTCAGGTGGTGATGCCGGAGATTTTTCACAAATAAATTGGCAGGAGTTTGACTTATGTTGTTCTTTGGATTCTATATAGACCCATTATATTTAGCGATATTTTTTATCACTCTGGTCATCTCCATTGCCGCCCAGGTCTTCATGAGTTCGACCATGAAGAAATGGAACCAGGTGCGCAATGGTCCTGATCTAAGTGGTACCGACGCCGGTTACGCGATTGTCAACCGAACTGGTCTGGGCGGGGGTACACCGGTTTCAGTTACCACA
>JAUWLJ010000218.1 GCA_030613705.1 Chloroflexota bacterium | reverse complement strand
TTTTCCATTCATTTCCTCAGCCATTTGCAGCGTGCCTCCTAAAACGAATGATATCAGGATCAAATCTCCCAATTAGTGAAAATTCATGCATTTGGACAACCAGGTATGCATGATAAAATGATCTCAAAAGTGTTACAGTGTTTTTAAGCTGGACTGGAGGAATAGATCAGAGATGCCTCACCCTGAAGCTCAGCGCTGGGACGAAAGGTACCAACGTGAACGCGATTTTTGGATGGAGCGGAAGCCGCGCCAGCTGCTGACCGCTTATGCTCACCTTTTACCCGCTGGGGGACGTGCCCTGGACGCGGCCTGCGGTGTGGCGATCAACGCCTTATTCCTGGCTCAACGTGGCCTCAGAGCCTTCGCCCTGGACATCTCTGAATATGCATTGCGCCTGGCTAAACAGCGCGCCAGTAATATTGGCCTTCCGCTCGAAGCTGCGGTGATCGACCTTTCAAATCCCTGGTTGCCAGCTGCACATTTTGAGGTGATAGTTAATTTTCACTTCCTTGAACGGGGGACGATCCCTGTTTACCGGCAGGCACTCAAACCTGGTGGCTTGATCTTTTTCGATACATTCAGCAAACGCGGCGAGCAAAATGACATCCCGGTTTATTATCTGGATCCTGGGGAGCTAATCGGTTGGTTTCATGATTTTGAGATCATCCACTACACTGAAAATAATTTAGACCCTAGCGAGAACCATTCTGAACGGGGTCTTGCCCAGCTCATCGCGAGAAAACCATAATTGATTTCGGGTCTAATTTCCCCCTAAATCAGCCTTATAAACTGATTCATTTTGAAGTCATCCCATGTTAGACAATTGACTCCCCAGAATTTGTTGGCTGAAAATTATAAGTACCGCTTAGCGATTTCACAGGCGCTACTTTTTATCTCATTTTCTGAAAAATTCAACCAGGGAGCTCCGTTACTTCCTGGGCACAGCGCACAAAATCGAGCACTGTGGGGACATTCCGCATCAACAATCCCATATTTCCCTGGACATTAAGCTTGCGGGTTAACAGGGCTTGCATGGGATGGAGTTCTCCCAAGAGTATTCGCAAATAATTATCATACTCCCCTTTTAGAGTCAACGCGGCCTGCTGATCGGATCCCTCTTTGACGAAGAAAGCTTGGCGACATTTACCGTGCCACAGGTCAAAATAAACTACGACCGGCTCCTCCAAGTTACCTCCCGGATTTATTATCATGAAGATATCGCCCTCCCAATTTTTTGCAATTTCTGCATACTGGCTATCGGTGTTGAGCTTATCTTGAAATGATTGGATCCATTCTTCTGTGAGGAATACCGCCATTATGCACTCCACTCCAAGGACTAAATTGAAATTACGCTGTGAAGTTCGAAATCCAACTTTGCCAAGTTGAAGTAAATGATCGTCAACCAACCCTTGCGTTATTCGCCAAGTTAATCTATGCTTAATAACATTCCATGGTTATTGATAAATCTTCGATCTCAACGTCGGCAAAGAAACAAACCGCCTCTCGGCGGTTCAGTGCGCTGGGTGGGAGTTGAACCCACACGCCTTGCGGCACATGGCCCTCAACCATGCCTGTCTGCCAATTCCAGCACCAGCGCAAAGGCAAAGGTATTATAATCGGCTCCAGGCTACTGTCAAGACGATCGGTTAACCAGGACATTCTGGCACAATTTTATCTGGCAGGAAACCCCAAATAATACTGGGAAAGGAGAGACTATGCGCATCGTCCTGGATGCTTTGGGCAGTGACAACTGCCCTGATCCTGAAGTTCAAGCAGCGGTGGAAGCAGCAGCTGAATTTAATGATGATATCTTGCTTGTCGGACCGGAAGACCAGCTCCGTCTGAAGCTAGATTCATTAAATGGGGCTTCATCCAAAGTACAAATTGTCGACGCTCCTGAAGCGATCACGATGGAGGATAAAGGCATCCAGCTGGCTCTGAAAGCCAAACGTCGTCAGGCAAAGAACTCGATCGCGGTCGGCATCGATCTGGTAAAAAATGGCCAGGCGGATGCATTCATCACTGCAGGGAATACCGGGGGAGCGCTGGCAACCGCCTTTTACCGCCTGGGGTTGATCAAAGGTTTAGAACGCCCAGCATTATCCGGTTTATTTCCAGTAAAAGGTGGCCACGCGGTGGTGCTCGATATTGGCGCCAATCCCGATTGTAAGCCAGTGCATCTATACCAGTTCGCGATAATGGGTTCGATCTATGCTCAAAAAGTCCTCTCTATTGAAAACCCCCGTCTGGGCTTGCTGTCAAATGGCGAAGAGACAGGTAAAGGAAACCAGCTGATCAGGGATACCAGCCCGCTCCTACAATCGAGCGGATTAAACTATATTGGTAATGTCGAAGGTAAAGAGCTGTTTGGTGGGCAGGTAGATGTGGTTGTCATGGACGGTTTCACCGGGAATATCTTGCTCAAGTCAAGCGAAGCCGTGGCGAAATTACTGATTGATACTCTGCGGGAAGAATTAATGAGCAGCATACGAACAAAAGCAGGCGCGGCTTTAGCAAAACCAGCGTTCGGTACCATCAGAAAGATGTTGGATCCAGCAGAGGTTGGTGCCGCACCACTACTTGGAGTCGATGGTTTGGTTTTCATTGGTCACGGTCGCTCGGATGCTTATGCTCTAGTCAGTGCGATCCGGGTCGCTCGGCAAGCAGTTGAAGCAGGCTTGCTGGGCGCAATTCGAGATGCGATAGAGGAACAGCTCGTATCGCTACCTGAACCACAAGAATCATGAAAGCACCACGTGTTGTAATCACCGGCCTCGGCGCTATTACTCCTTTGGGTGTCACCCTCGAAGGCATCTGGAATAGTCTATTGGAAGGTCGCTCCGGAGTTCGCAAGATCACCCAATTCGATGCTAGCGGCTTACCTTGCCAAATTGCTGGCGAGATTCCAGACTTCAACCCTACAGATTATCTAGATAAGAAAGAAGCCCGCAGATTAGCACGCTCCGCTCAGATCGCTCTGGCAGCGGCCATGATAGCTGTACAGGATGCCGGTCTGCCTGCCACGATGCCCGAACCGGAGCGATCCGCGGTTTATTTTGGCACTGGCATCGGTGGATTGGACGTATTTGAGGATAACAATAAAGTCTTTCACGCCAAAGGTTATTCCCGGGTTAATCCATTCTCACTTCCTGGAATCCTCCCGAACATGGCGGCTTTCGCTATCGGTCGCCAATTTCAATGCCTGGGACCGAATTTCACCATAACCACTGCCTGTGCGACCAGCACCCAGGCTCTTGGCGAAGCTTGCGAGTTGATTCGCAGGGGTGCGGCGGATATCGTGATCTCTGGTGGGACAGAAGCCATGATCCGGGATTTTGCCATGGTCGGGTTTATCGCCATGAGAGCATTAACCTCGAGTTACAACGAACATCCGGAACAAGCTTCCCGCCCATTTGACCTCAATCGAGAGGGTTTTGTATTTTCTGAAGGGGCTGGCGCCTTGATTGTGGAGGAATTAGAGCATGCCCGTAAACGTGGTGCCCACATCTACGCCGAGATCGCCGGTCATGCCGCTTCGTCAGATGGCTTCCACATGGCGGCTCCCGATCCGCACGCTGCTGGCCCTGCGCGGGCAATGCGCTGGGCACTCCAGGATGCGAAATTGAACACGGAGGAGATTGACTACATCAATGCTCATGGCACCAGCACGGCATTAAATGACAACACGGAAACCCGAGCTATCAAATCAGTCTTCGGCGATCACGCCTATCAGGTACCGATCAGTTCTACGAAATCCATGTTCGGTCATGCAATGGGTGCCTCAGGGGCACTGGAGGCCATTGTCTGTACCCAGACCATCCAGCATGGCTGGCTTCCCCCCACTATCAATTACGAGACCCCAGATCCAGAATGTGATTTAGATTACGTTCCCAACCAGGCGCGTCAAGTCGAAGTAAACGCAACCCTGTCCAATTCATTTGGCCTCGGAGGGCAAAACGCCTGCCTTGTGCTTAAGCGTTATACTGAGTAGGCATAAGAGAATAAATCATCATCGATATTCAATCTTGACTTAGTGAACAATAAAAACGAGAAAATACAAAATGGAAATCGCCACAAATGATCGCTTGATTCATCGCAATGCTCGCATAGGGCAGATCACCAGCATTGTCGGACTGCTAGTATTAGCCGGAGGCATGTTTATCTCATTCACCAGACCCGAGATGTTCTCCATTTCCTTGATCGCGCTGCTGATCGGTTTTGGATTATCACAAATTGGCATTTATTTTGGGAATCGCTGGGGACGTCGTCCGCGACCCGATGAAGTATTAAACGCGGCCCTCAAGGGTTTAGATGGGCGCTACAGTCTTTATCACTACACAACTCCAACTTCACATCTGCTGGTCGGTCCTGCAGGGGTCTGGGTGTTTATGCCCCGTCACCAAGCAGGCAAGATTACATACGATGAAAATAAAAAACGCTGGCGGCAAAAAGGCGGCAACTTGTATCTAAAGATTTTCGCCCAGGAGAATCTCGGACGTCCTGATCTGGAGATTGGTTCTGAGATCCATGCAGTATCCAGCTATCTCGAAGAGCACCTGGACGAGGAGAAGAAACCGGAAATCCAGGCAGCATTAGTTATGACGAACGAAAAATGCGAGGTTGATGCGGATAACGGACCATTTCCAACGATGGAAGTGCGCAAATTAAAAGATTTTATCCGTAAAACCGCGAAGGGAAAGCCCATCTCTTTAGACCTGGTAAGGGAAATCCAAAATTCCTT
>JAUWLJ010000200.1 GCA_030613705.1 Chloroflexota bacterium | reverse complement strand
TATAGAGAAGGCGGGAGTGGATGGGAGTCGAACCCACCGCGGCTCGCAACGCGACCCGCCACCGGTTTTGAAGACCGGGGAGCCCACCGGGACCCAACCCCCCCCGTTGATTACATCTGATTGATGTGTAGGTCGAATAACGGCGAAATTATAACATTTTGTCACTTTGGAATAAGCCACCTTAAAAATCTATAATTGTTGATAATTATTAATATACAAAATATTGAAGCTTTTCTGTTATATTCAAGGTGCTATTCTTTTGGATAAATCCACCTTTCTATGGAATGTGGATCAATTTGGCGGTCTACTCAAATGACTGGGAAGTGATTAGTCATATGGAGATTATAAATGGATAACCGGTCTCTTTGGAAATTAATTCGCGATTCTTGGATCAAAATCGAACCGAGCTTCAACACCGCGATCAAGCCCTTGGTGGCAAAAAGCGAATTGAATCTTCGCGAATGGATTCTGCTTCTTGCTGCCTTGACATTTGAACCGGAAGATACAACACTTTCCCATCTCATGGTCCGGGGACCTTACACTTCGAGCGATCAATACCTGACTCGCTTGGAGCACGCAGCAGAAGAAGGATTTTTAGAAAAGGTCTCAAAAGGAAGTTTTCGCTTATCGTCAAAAGGACGGGGTGCAGCGCAAGAATTCATTAAAGTTGCCCGAGATGCCATGGTATCTGCTGAGCTGCTCCCCACGCAGGAATCTTTGACCTTGGCTGCAATGCTGGACCGGTTGGTTAAAAGTTGTCTCGATACCCCTCCTCCGCCAGATGTATGGTCGATCACCTTGAGTTATAAATTAATGCCCGCAATTGATCCGCCGATGCCTTTCATTGAGCAGGCGATATCCTGTCTTTCAGCTTACCGGGATGATGCCCATTTAGCATCCTGGCAATCATCCGGGCTATCTGCAATTGCGCTTGAAAGTATGACCTTGATCTGGCGTGGGAAGGTGAGCACCCTGGATGAGCTCACGGAGAAATTATCATTTCGAGGTCACTCGGAAAAAGTTTACATCGACGCGCTTGCCGAATTGAGAGCAAGTTCGTATCTATCTGGTTATCGGAATGTGTTGCGCTTAACCGAAGAGGGGAAATTGTTCAGAGATGACGTGGAAGCCAAAACTGACCAGTATTTCTTCACTCCATGGAAATTTCTGACTGAGGCTGAGAAGAGTAAGCTGGCAAAGATCCTCAACCAGATGTGAGTTGAATTATAATTAGCCGAGAATTCAAATTAAACCTATAAGCAAATTTAAGAAATTATCCTAGAGGAAATTGAATATGGATTTAAATGATTTACTATCCCACATTGAAGAAGATCAGGTGAAGTTTCTCTCATTGCAATTCACGGATGTCACCGGTGCGGTGAAGAGCTTGGATATTCCCATTTCCCGCGTAGAAGGAGCCGTTCAAGAGGGGATCTGGTTTGATGGTTCATCTGTTGAAGGATTCGCCCGCATACAAGAGAGCGATATGCGCTTAATGCCGGATTTGGATACCTATGCGGTGTTGCCATGGAGCCCGCTGGACTCTCGCAGGGCAAGAATTTTTTGCGACATTTTCCTACCAGATGGTTCGCCATTCATGGGAGATCCGCGGGGGACACTCAAACGCATCCTGGAACGGATCGAAGCCCGTGGTTGGACTTTCAATGTTGGACCTGAACCGGAGTTTTTCCTTTTCAAACGCAACGGTCCTGCAAGTATTCACCCGGTCCCTCATGATGTGGGTGGTTATTTTGATTTCTCCGCCACTGATGAAGCGGTGCGGGTTCGCACCCAATTAATGGCAGCTTTAGGTAGCATGGGCCTGGTTGTGGAGATGGGACATCACGAAGTTGCACTGGGACAACACGAAATTGATTTTGAATACGCTGATGCTTTGAAGGCGGCAGATAATATTTTAACTCTCAAATACACTGTCAAAGCGATTGCTGCCCAATACGATCTGGTCGCCTCATTCATGCCGAAACCCATCTTTGGCATCAATGGCTCTGGGATGCATTGTCATCAATCGCTATTTGATGCTCAAGGTAAGAATCTTTTCTTCGATCCCGATGATCAATATAACCTTTCTGACTTAGCTTATGGGTTTATTGCCGGTCAACTACAACATGCCCAGGCGTTTTCAGCAATTGTCGCCCCGACGATCAATTCATACAAAAGACTGGTGCCGGGTTACGAAGCGCCGGTGTATGTTGGTTGGGCTCAGATCAATCGCTCTGCATTGATTCGCACGCCTATATATGCCCCAGGTCGTGAAAACTCAATCCGTGCAGAATTGCGCTGTCCCGATCCCTCAGCCAATCCCTATTTAGCACTTACAGTAATGCTTGCCGCAGCATTAGATGGAATTGAAAATTCGATGACTGCGCCCGACCCGTTGAATGATATCAATGTTTATCACTTGACCCGTGAGGAACGTGAGCAGAGTAAAATCGCAGAACTACCTGGTTCTCTGGCAGAGGCTCTGCGATTATTAGATCAAGACGAGGTTCTCAAAGAAGCTCTTGGTACACAAGCTTACGAAAGTTTTAAACGGGCAAAATGGGCTGAAGTCGAGGAATATCGAACGCGAGTTACGGATTGGGAAGTCGAAAGATATCTGCAATCCACATGAAATAAGTAATGTCTGTGTGTGTAGATTTTTCGAGAAAATTATAGGTTCACCTGATGGTGAACCATTTTCTCATTAACCAGTGATTGCTCGGAAAAAGATCTCTTGATTATCGGATTTTCCATAGCATATAATCCATTGATATTAACGATTGAGGTGCAAAATGGTGATTAATTTTGTCCAGGATTGACACCTAGAAAATCTATCACCGATCGATTGAACTCTTGTGGTCGTGCCAGGTGAGGTTGATGACCAGCTCCTTGAATTGCTTTACCCTGTCCATTAGTAAGGGATTGGACCATCGTCGGAAAAGATTTTGGATTGAGTGTCTTATCACTCGTCCCCCAAATTACCAGGGTTGGGGATTGAACCTGCATGATGTTTTCGGATATGTTGGGAATTGAACCCGGGATATAGACGATATCTGGTGAAGCTCGTTTGTAATCTTCTGCAATCTGCTGGCGTGTGCGATCTTCATAGTGGATCAGCCCATTAACATCGAGTGAAATCAGGGTATGGATTAGCCACTTTGGTGTTATCTGCAGCGCTTTATGATACCAACCTGGTTTCTGGTTGATATATCGAAAAACCGAATTGAGCTGGTGTTGATCATAATATGGGTCGATAAGAACTAATCGGTGGACCGCGTTCGGGTATTGGATTGCATAATTCAGGGCAATTAATCCCCCAATAGAGTGACCGACCAGGGCGATCTCTTGATCTATATCAAGCGAAGCGATCCATTGGACAAAGTGCTGATAAAGGAAGCTAAAAGTGTAACAGCCCAAGTCCATGGGTTTTTTGCTGTTTCCATGTCCGATTAAATCAGGAGCGATCACCTGATATCCGCATTTAATCAGCTCCGGAGTTAGGTAAACCCAATCGTAATTAGATGCAGCAATTCCATGGATCAATACAACTGGATGCCCATCCCCTTGGACAGAGTAATGTAACTCAGCGCCTACATCAAAACAGTTTTTTTCAGTCACGATAATGAAACATAGATCAAATGGGGGGATTTTATTTCAACTCAGATCGGCTCATCATGGGTTTGTGATGTACCCTCAGATAATCTTTGATGTTCTATGTTTGATTGAGCGAAGCGATCAGCAAGCTCACGTCGAAGAATTTTACCAATAAAAGTCCTTGGAAATTCTTCTACAAAGATCACCTTGCGGGGAACTTGTTCGGGAGGTAAGCGGCGTTTGCAAAAAGCGATAATCTCCTTCGCCTTGGGACGATCACTTTGGGTAATAATGAATGCGATCGGTTGGTTGGCGATTGCCACGACTGCTGCATCCTTGACTTGAGGGATTTCAAATATGATTTCTTCAACATCTCTTGGGAAGGCTGGTTCTCCAGGCTTGTCTGGGTACCACATATCGGCTTTTCTGGAGATAATGCGGAAATAACCTTCTGCATCCATTTGCGCGACATCCCCTGTTAATAGAAATCCATCGGGATTGAATGCTTTACGGGTTGCCTCAGCATTTTCCCAATAGCCGAGCATCACTTGCGGTCCACGAATGGCAAGTTCGCCAATTTGACCTACTTTAACTTCATTTTTACTTCTGACCAAATCAACAACACGCGCATCGGTTGATGGGAAAGGGATTCCAATGGAACCGATCTTTCGCTGACCAAATAAAGGATTGCCATGTGTGACTGGACCTGCTTCAGTCAATCCATAACCTTCAACAAGTCGACCACGAGTTAACTTCTCAAAAGCCTCCTGAACTTCAATGGGTAGCGGTGCTGAACCAGAGATGCATGCTTTTATTGAAGAGATTCCATATTTTCGAACCTTGGGATGGTCCATGATTGCCATATATAAGCTGGGTACACCGGGAAACACCG
Source organism: Chloroflexota bacterium (assembly GCA_030613705.1). Taxonomy (GTDB): domain Bacteria; phylum Chloroflexota; class Anaerolineae; order Anaerolineales; family UBA4823; genus PFL25. The sequence goes on along the minus strand of JAUWLJ010000200.1, from coordinate 613 downwards.
TGGGATGATATTTTTGGATCGTCTTTAATAGTTCAGTTGTTTCGGGTCTTAATTTCAATATCAATGTTGCCCCTAGAGCTACTGGCAAATTTAATCCAGTTGTTAATCCGTAACTATGGGAAAAGGGCAGTACGGATAGGAACGTCTCCTTTCCTTCCTCCGCGTTAGGCATCCAGTGACGAGTTTGCACTGCATTGGCCACCAGATTGCGGTGCGACAGCATCACTCCTTTAGGTTCCGCTGTAGTACCACCGGTGAATTGAATCGTAGCCAGGTTCTCCGCAGAGATTGATAATTCCACAGCCTCTTTTTTTTGAGTGGAGACGAGATTTTTGAATTGGTGGGTTGCTACACTAGGTATTTCTTTATAGGATATCTTTTGGGATTTTCGATCTTTGAAGCGAAATAGAAGTTTTCCAATAAATGGTAAGTAATCGTCAATTTCGGTGAATATTACATCTGAGAGGTTGGTTAAAGTACCTGATTTTATTTCGGCAACCAATCTGGTTATGATGTTGTCGAATCGCTCGAGTGTGATCAGCACTCGCGCTTGAGTAATTTCCAATTGGCGGACCAACTCATTCTCATCCGTGACGGGATGAGAGAAAACGGC
>JAUWLJ010000318.1 GCA_030613705.1 Chloroflexota bacterium | reverse complement strand
TTCCTCGAGACGATCATATTGCACCAGATTGATTTCAGGATAATCTAAAGCGTGGATTTCACCCAAAGGAGCCAGAGAACGTTGGAGCTCCCACCCTAATTGACCGAATTTTCCCAATAGTAATAAGCCAGGCATAAATTTAGTTGCTGGTGGTATTTGTGGAGAATCAGGCTTGATGGAAAGGAATCTCTTCATCAACCAGGCGAAGCAAATAATCTCCATACTGGTTGTTGATCATCTTGGCTTGCTCGAGTAGCGTCGCTCTGTCGATGAAGCCCATTCGATAAGCAATCTCCTCCGGACAGGAGATCATCATTTCCTGGCGTTCTTCCAGTGTTTGAACGAATTGAGCAGCTTGCAGAAGTGACTCGTGGGTGCCAGCATCCAACCAGGCAATACCACGTCCAAGGACTTCCACGCTCAGTTCTCTATTTTCCAGGTACATGCAGTTCAGGTCAGTGATCTCCAATTCCCCGCGCGCCGAAGGGGTGAGTTTTTCAGCGAAATCGACCACCCGCCCATCATAAAAATAGATACCTGGTACCGCGTAATGAGAACGGGGTTTCTTAGGTTTTTCTTCAATACTCAGTGCTTTACCATCTTTATCAAATTCAACTACACCATATCTTTCTGGATCGCGCACCGGGTATGCAAATATCACCGCACCCTCTTGTAGCTCGGAAGCCCGGCGAAGACTTGCTGGCAATCCATGTCCGAAGAATATGTTATCCCCGAGAATTAAACACACTGGCTGGTTATCGATAAACTCCTTACCCAAAAGGAATGCATCCGCCAATCCTCGCGGTTGATCTTGTTCAACGTAGGAGAATTTCAACCCCCATTGCTGCCCATCTCTCAGCAGCTCTTTAAAGATCGGTAAAGAATCTGGCGTGCTGATAACCAAGATCTCGCGGATGCCTGCCAGCATGAGCATCGAAAGCGGATAATAGATCATCGGCTTGTCGTAGACTGGGAGCAGCTGTTTACTGGTGCTGATGGTGAGCGGGTGAAGGCGAGTTCCTTTTCCACCGGCTAACATAATGCCTTTCATTTTTCCCCTCCTCGGGTGAGGTAATTTCTGTTAAGCCAATCTTGATAATCCTCTTTATTGCCAATAGCATCCACCCAATCCTGGTGTTCGAGGTACCATTCGACAGTTTTCAGCAATCCTTCAGCTAAAGATTGGCGAGGTGTCCATCCCAGATCTGTGGAAATCTTGGATATATCCATAGCATAGCGTCGGTCGTGTCCTGGTCGGTCGGTCACATAAGTGACCAGAGATTCATGGGGGAGATATGCAGAATTGGGTAAACACTCATCCAAGATTTCGCATAATGTGGTTACTACCAGCAAATTCGTGGGTTGAGTGTTGCCACCCACGATATAGGTCTCACCAGGAATTCCGGTCTTGATTACTTCCCTGATTGCCTGACAATGATCTTCGACATACAACCAATCACGGACCTGCTTTCCATCCCCATATATTGGCAGCGGTAACCCTTTAAGAGCGTTCGAGATCATCAAGGGAATCAGCTTTTCAGGAAACTGGTAAGGTCCATAATTATTCGAGCAATTCGTGATGCTGAATGGCAATCCATAGGTATGGCCATAAGAACGGACGAGATGGTCGCTGGCAGCTTTTGATGCTGCATACGGAGAGTTGGGAGCGTAAGGGGTATTCTCCGAAAATGGGGGATCATTGGTTCCTAGAGAACCGAAGACTTCATCTGTAGATATATGGTGAAATCTTACTTCTGAAGAAAGAGCACTTTCAACCAGCCAATAATGGCGTGCGGCTTCCAAGAGAATAAATGTGCCGACGATATTCGTCTCGACGAATTGAGCTGGCCCGAGAATCGAGCGATCTACATGTGTTTCAGCAGCAAAATGGATTACGGTATCAATAGCATGGTCACGAAGTATCTGATCAATCCGAGAGCGATCGCCGATCTCGCCATGAATGAATTTATGTCGATCTGGATCTGGAAGATCCTTTAAATTTTCCAGGGAGCCAGCGTACGTGAGTGCATCCAGATTGACAATCTCGACTTGTGGCTCTGCTTCTAACAGGTAGCGAACAAAATTCGAGCCAATAAATCCAGCCCCTCCAGTAACTAATACATTTTGCATTCACACCTCAGCAATTCGACAATCCGTAATAGCGATCATAAAGTCACTTGAATGTCTCAGCTTCTTTTAATGTTAAACCATCGGCATCTTTATCTGATATGAGTAATGCTGAACCATCGATCAATGGCCAATCAATCCCAATATCTGGATCATTCCAGAGTAATGTTCGATCCCATTCAGGCGCATAATAATCCGTGACCTTATAAATTACGTTAGCCCATTCACTCAACACATAGAAACCGTGAGCGAACCCAACAGGGATCCATAATTGCCGTTTGTTCTCAGCGGATAAAATCTCCCCGACCCACTTTCCGAATAATGGCGATGAGCGTCTCAGGTCCACGGCGACATCAAAAATCTCCCCTGAAACGACCTGCACCAATTTGCCTTGAGGTTGACGAATTTGGTAATGAAGCCCCCTTAATGTCCCCTGCACTGAACCAGATTGGTTGTCTTGTACGAAGTTATCTGCGATACCAGTTTTGGCAAAAATTTCAGCTCGATACGTTTCCATGAAGAAACCACGCTCATCACTGAAAACAGCTGGTTTAACTAAGATTACTTCGGGGAACTGGGTGGGTTTGAATTCCATTATTTTAGCCAATCTTATTTTATCTTATCAGCGGCAATTATATATCGTCAGGTTCCAAATATATGAATACTGGTTTCCTTTAAACCTTTTTACCTTTTCACAATTCTGCTCCGCATGATCTTGCTCAACCCGATTAAATAACCCATCATGGAGAACAATATACTGCGGGGAGTAATTCTCAACAGCCCACAGAGCTGCATCTTCGTAGGTTGTATTGGTATTAAACTGTTCAGCTACTCCTGGTTGAATCAAACCCGCGAAATCAACCATCGGTCTCTGAGCATAATACCCTATAATCCCGACTTCCAAACTTCCTACCTGCTCATCAGGCAGGGTGTTCTCCCTCAACCACTCACCAACAGCCTGATAAATTTCAAAGCGGGTATCATTGTGTTTGCTCATCTGCCACAAAACT
>JAUWLJ010000092.1 GCA_030613705.1 Chloroflexota bacterium | reverse complement strand
CCAGTTCAAGAAAGGTACCACCGCTGAACCTGCCGCCCAGCGTTCAGGATACTGGGTCAGGCAAGTCATGGTCAGGTAACCGCCCCAGCTCCTGCCTGTGACAGCAATATTATTGGGAGCCGCGATCCCCTGGTTGCAAAGATAATCCACGCCAGCAACAACATCAGCAGTATCTACACCACCAAAATCGAAACGGCTAGCCAATTGCCACTCTCGCCCGTACCCAGTGGAACCGCGATAATTCGGGGCCAGCACCACCCAGCCCCGACTGACCATGTGCTGTGGATCAACGGGTCCCATGTAATTTGAGTCAGCCAGTTAGGTCCGCCATGTATGTACAGCACGGCAGGGGGGAGGTCACCTGGTTCTGAAGTGCGATAAAGCAGCGCGGGGACCTCGGTTCCATCCAAGCTGGGGTAGCGAATCTCTCCAGGCATAGACAGTGTGCTGCGATCGACTGTATCCGGCAAAGAATGAGTGATCTGCTTGTATGTGCGGTCTGAGAGGGAATAAGACCACAGATCGTCCGGGTGGCGCGGGTTGTCGAATACAAAGATAATTTGTCCGTTCGTGGGTGTGAATTTGGGTGTAAAAATTACGCCAGGTTCAATCTGGAAGGTAGAGGCATTTCTGGTTGCAATATCCATAAAGGCCAATTTAGTCTTGGGGCCATGCCTGACAGCATAGACCAGTAAGCCATCATCAGACCAGTCAGGTCTTTCTTTTTCGCCCTCTCCATCCGTCAACCAGGAAATGGAATCAGATGCGAGCTGATAAATCCCAATCTCGAACTGTCCATTAAAATTAGATGCAAATGCAAGCGATTTACCATCGGGAGCCCAACAGGCATCCTTTGCACAGATAGATTCCCCATCGATGGCGATTGGGTATGGTTCACCCCCTTCGAGTGGTACGAGGTAGATCCAATAATCTTGACCTTGGCCTTCAACGACGACTGCCAACATGCTTCCATCAGGCGACCAGTGTACTTCATAATCAGGGTGCGGTTGATAGAGCACTTTGCGCGCCTGTCCTCCTGTTGATGGCATCACGTATGTATCGAAGCGCCCTGCGCGGTCCGAACAAAACGCGATCCATTCACCATCGGGAGACCAGGCATAGGCTGGCATGATGGCATCGGGAGTATTGGTAGTGAGGTTTAGATGTTCACCAGTTGCCAAGTTGAGAATGAAAATATCATAGTTTTCACTCCCGTCCAAATCGATAGTATATGCTAGTTGCTGCCCGTTAGGACTCCAGCGCGGTGCGAACTTAGCCCCTTCCCCGACGGTTACTTGTTGAGGAGTGGCATTGCCCTCCAAATCCAGGATGTAGATCTCCCATCGACCGCTCAGATTCCAGGAAAATGCCACCTTTGATCCTGAAAGCGATATATCGAACCCCAGGTCTGGATCCACATATGGAACGCGCAGTAATAATTCTAAGTCCAGTTGCTCAGGCATCGCGGCCTCATTCTATCCCTCATGGCAGGCGACCCAATGGCCGGGAAGAATTTCCCGCCACTCTGGTACCTGTTCGCTGCAGAGATCCTTTACAATTGGACAACGCGGATGAAAGCGACATCCTCTGGGTGGGTCGATAGGACTTGGCGGATCCCCAGTTAGGATAATTCGTTGGCGTGCACGGGTCTCTTTTGGGTCAGGAATGGGAACTGCAGAAAGCAGTGCTTGGGTGTAGGGATGTAAGGGATTGTCGTAGAGTTCATCGCGACTTGCCAGTTCAACAATCACTCCTAAATACATGACTGCTACACGGTTACAGATATGACGAACCATGCTTAAATCATGAGCGATAAAGAGGTAAGTCAAACCGAATCTATTCTGCAGGTCCTCCAAGAGATTGACTACCTGTGCCTGGATGGAGACATCGAGGGCAGAAATGGGCTCGTCGCAGACAATGAATTCAGGGTCAGATGCTAAGGCGCGGGCAATTCCTATGCGTTGACGTTGTCCCCCAGAGAACTCGTGAGGGTAACGATTCAGGTAGAGCGTGTTAAGTTGTACAAGGTCGAGCAGTTCTTTCACCCGCTCAAGACGGGCTTTGCCAGAGTTCAACTTGTGAACTCGCATCGGTTCGCTAATAATGCGTGAAATTGTCCAACGGGGGTTGAGCGAGGCATAAGGATCCTGGAAGATCATTTGCATACGACGCCGCATTTTTCGCAGCGTTTCGCCTTTTGTTGTGGTCAAATCAACCCCATCGTAGATAACCTTCCCCTCTGTTGGGCGATACAATTGAAGGATAGTACGTCCAGCAGTCGTCTTACCGCAGCCGCTTTCGCCGACCATTCCTAAGGTTTCACCCTTGTAAATATCAAAAGTGATATCATCCACCGCCCTGACTGCACCCACCTGTCTTTGAATGATAATACCCTGGGTTATAGGGAAGTGTTTTTTTAGCTGCTCGACTTTAACCAGAACCTGGTTACTGCTCATCGCTCTCTCCCAGTGGTTATGTCGACCCAGCAAGCAATTTGGTGTTCGAAGCTGCTTTGATCCAATGGTGGGTTCTCATGACGGCACTGATCAACAGCATAGACACAACGTGGGGCGAATGGACAGCCTGGCGGGAGACTGAGACAGTCCGGAGGAGAACCGGGAATGGTGGCTAATTTCTCGCTGGAATAGGTGTCAACCCTCGGCAGAGATTTGAGCAGTGCCAGAGTGTAGGGATGGCTTGGGTTCTCGAAAAGGTCAAATACATCAGCTTCTTCAACAACATAACCAGCGTACATGACAACTACCCGATCGGCTATCTCAGCGATAACGCCCAGGTCGTGGGTGATCCAGATGATCGCCATGTCAAATCGTTCGCTCAAATCCTTGATTAAATCAACGATTTGAGCTTGAATGGTAACATCAAGAGCGGTGGTAGGTTCATCCGCGATAAGTACGCTGGGATTGCAAGAAAGCGCCATGGCTATCATGGCGCGCTGGCGCATACCTCCCGAAAATTGGTGAGGGTAATCGTCAAACCGGTCGACAGCCTGTGGGATACCGACCAATTCTAGCAACTCCACTGATCGTTGCCGAGCTTCTTTCTGTCCTATCCCGAAGTGGACGATCGATGATTCGCTAATCTGATGGCCGATTGTCAGCACCGGATTGAAGGAAGTCATCGGGTCCTGGAAGATCATGGCCATTTCCTTACCGCGGATGTCCTGCATCCCTGCTTTATCCAATTTTAGTAAGTCCTGCCCCTGGTAAAATATCTCTCCTGCGACGATCTTGCCAGGCGGTTCGGGGATTAGTCTCATGGCCGAAAGTACGCTGACACTCTTCCCGCAACCGCTTTCCCCGACAATACCCAATGTTTTTCCTGCCTCGGCGGCGTAAGAGACGCCATTAACAGCATAGACGATGCCATCTTGTGTGTGGAAATGTACAACTAAGTTTATTAATTCAAGAACTGGATCCACAGGCAGTTCCTATTCGGATTCGGAAAGCGCACGGGGATCGAGGGCGTCACGCAGCCCATCTCCGACGAAATTGATCCCCAGCACGGTCATAAGTATCAACACGCCAGGGAAGAACCACATCCATGGTTCTCTCTCCAAATGGTGATAGGCCTGGTCTAACATGTTGCCCCAGGTTGGCGTGGGGGGTTGAACACCCACTCCCAGAAAGCTGACGTAGGCTTCGGCGAGGATAGCAGCGGCAACCAACAAAGTAGCAGAGACGATAATTGGGGCGGTTGTGTTGGGCAGAATGTGGGAGAAGATAATAGAAAAATTGCTGGTGCCGGTGCAGCGAGCTGCGGTAATAAACTCTTGCTCTTTCAGTGAAAGGACATTGGCACGCACGATTCGAGCCAGATACATCCAGGATGTAATCCCGATAACCGCGATGATGACAACCACGCTTCCGCTAAATGAGCGACCCAACAAGTTGAAATTTGCAATTTTTCCGCTCAGCACCTTACCTAATATGATCAATAGGAAGAGCGAGGGGATGTTAAACATGGCTTCGGTAAAACGCATCAAGACGCTATCTGTAGCGCCGCCGTAATAACCAGAAACCGCACCGATGAGCACTCCGAGGATAATTGAGACAAACACGGCAAATAAGCCGATAATGATGGAGATCTGTCCCCCATAGATAGTGCGAGCAAACAAGTCCCGTCCGACCATGTCGGTGCCAAAGGGGTGCTCGAGAGAAGGTGGAGAAAGTTTGATCGAAAGATCAGTATAGTTGGCCTCTGCTTCGGTGAAGAAGAAGGTTCCAACAGTCACGTAAAGGATGATTGCGACCAGCATAAAAATACCGGCAATGGCCATCTTGTGACGGCGGAATCGGCGCCAGGCTACCTGAGTCGGCGTCAGGGGTGGGCGTTCAGCGATTTCAAGGGATTTCCAGGTTACATCAGTTGAGTCTGTTGTAGTGGAAGACATCTCTTTACTCCTCATTCATAGCGGATGCGGGGGTCGAGAAAGGTATAGGTGATGTCAGTGATAATTTGAAATACAACGACGAGTACCGAGATAATCACCAGGATTCCCATCAAGACTGGGATGTCTGTGTCTTGGGTAGCGTCCCAATAAAGCCGTCCCATTCCTGGCCAGGCGAAGATCGATTCGGTGACCGTTGCACCAGCGATCAATAAGGGCAGGTCCATGCCGATGATCGTTATCAGGGGCAGGGCGGCGTTCTTCAGGGCATGTCGCGTGATTACCCAGCGGTCGGGCAAGCCCTTGGAATGAGCAGTACGGATGTAGTCCTGGTTGATCACCTCCAGCATTTGTGAACGGACGTAGCGGCTGTAGCCAGCGATGCTGATGATGGCGATGGTAGTAACCGGGAGCACCAGGTGCCAGGCGATTTGGGGTATGGTAGGACCGACTGCCAGATCGTACATGCCAACCGTGGGGAAATAAGGCAGTCCCCAGCGTTTGAAGTTCACAGAAAAGACGTACATCAAGATCAACCCCAGCCAGAAGACTGGCATTGAGTACCCGACGAATGAAAACGTGGTGACCACATTGTCGACAAATGAGTATTGCCGCAGAGCTGAATAGATACCGATCCAAAACGCGAAAAAAAGAATGACAATCTCAGCGGTGATCATTAAAATCATGGTGTTCTTGAATCGCTCACCAATGATCTCAAGCACCGGTCGTTTTTCCATAAAGGAAGTTCCGAAGTCACCTCTCAAAACCCCACGACGGGTCCCATATTCATCTGGGGTGCCATCACCGTCAACATCGATCTGCATCCAGTCGTTGCCAACCAGCCAGATGAGGTACTGGACCATAACAGGCTGATCCAACCCCAGCTGGCGAGTCAGCCGCTCGCGGTCGGAGGAACGTATGCGGCGACGACCACCGAATGAGGCGAGCGGATCGCCCATCTCATTGGCCAGGAGGAATAGAATGGCGCTGATAATGATGAGCAAAGGGATGGCTTGCAGAATTCGCCGGATCACGTAGCGGGTCATAGTCTCCACCAACCTCCAGAGATATGCATTACTTCCATAGTATAAAGTAAAAGAAGGGAGGTAAGGACTCCTCACCTCCCATCTTTAATTACTTGCAGATCACCTTATGGAGCGACGTCCCATTCGTAAGCGTTCCAGAGGGGGTCAACTCCAGAGAACTTAACATTTTGCAGACGGCTGTTCAGCGACCAGAAATCTGGGTCGGTGCGCACGCCCATCCAGAACATTTCATCGTGCATGATGCGCTCGATCTCTTGGTAGAGCTGGATGCGGGCATCCTGGTCGACTGTCACGGCTTGCTGGGCGAACAATTCGTCCAGTTTCTCGATGCAGACACCGTACCAGTTGACTCCTGCTGGATAATCAGCTGAAGGGATCTCCTCACAGAGCCAGTCAGGCGTGTTGGGATCAGGAAAGTCCCCAGGCAACGTGGACCATTCGACGATGTCGTATTCACCCCGGGCGGCAGGACCATCATCGCCGTAGGAGTTCCACATAACGTCGTAGGAGTAGTTCAGGATATCAACCCCGATACCAACTTCGGCCATGCTCTGCTGGAAGACGAGTCCGGTGGACTCGCGCAGTTCGTGGCCGGCAGTGGTGGAGTACTGGATGACCAGTTCCACGCCATCTTTATCCCGGGTGCCATCGCCATTGGTGTCCACCCATCCAGCTTCATCCAGCAGTGCCATGGCCGCCTCAAGATCGTAGGGCCAGGGCTCGATGGAGGTATCCTCGTAGGGGGAATCGTACCAGAACACGGCGGGAACCCGGTACAGACCATAGTAGAGAGTCTCTATGAGCTCTTCGCGGTCGAAGGCCATGACGATGGCCCGTCGTACGAGCTTGTCTTGCAGCGCTACGTGACCGGCTTGGAGATCATTTTCGGCAGCCAGCTCCGCGGAAATGGTGTTGAAGAACCAGGATTCCACATACCCACTGGAAGCAGCGATAAGCTCGACATCCGGAAGTTCCTCGATATCCGGTTTGTCGGCGGCGGACAAAAAGCTACCGATGTCGGTGTCACCGGCTTTGATGGCGGCCATCTGGGCTTCATCGTCGGGCACGATGCGGATGAAGAGCTGGTCAAGATTGGGCCGGCCGCGCCAGTAATCGTCATTGGCTTCTAAGATCAAGTGGCTGGCAGCTGCCCACTCCTTTAGTTTGAAGGGACCGTTAGTGACGGATTGGTCGCGATTCCAATCAGCGTTGTCGATGGTGCCTTCAGCTTCGAAGACCGGCTCCAAAATGTGCTTGGGCAGGAAATTCACGTCGAAGCCGACGGCCCAGCCAACGTAAGGCTCGGTCATCACGATCTGGACGGTGTAGTCATCCAGGGCGGTGATGCTCTCCACGAAGGTGTCGAAGGGGTAGCGTGTCTGAACGGCGTTTCCCTCGTCCATGAACATTTCGTAGGTAAATACGTAGTCATTGGCAGTGACCGGCGCGCCGTCAGTCCAGATCACATCTTCCCTCAAGGGGATGGTGACGGTCAGACCGTCTTCCGAGATGAGGCCATTCTCAATCGTCGGAAATTCCGCCGCCAGCTCCAGGTTGATTTCCTGTACGTCGTCGAATTGCCAGAAGCTTAAATTCATCAGGTCGAAGGCCAGTCCAGCAAACCACATCTGGGAGTAGAGCTCATTTAGGGTATCGGGCTCCTCGAAGAAGGGCATGGTGGCGGTCTTAGGGGCTGCGGGGGGAGGTGCTTCGGTGGGTTCCGGCAGCACCTCAGTGGGTTCCGCGGGCGCAGGCTCTTCGACTGCAGGTTCTTCGGTTGCTGCAGGAGCACAGGCCGATAGGGATAGTGAGAGTACAATCAGAATGGTCAATAGAAAGAGGGACCATTTGTTCTTCATTTTTTCTTTCTCCTTAGATATCGATCGAAATCCATGGTAGGGCTTGAGAGCCTTGATTGACACAACTTTTATTTGCACTATTTATATTATTTCTTTGGTGCACCTCCTTTCCTCACTATATGTATAATTATTATATATTATGTATCTCGGTTTACAAACACGAGATTTTTGATTCCATTCCGGGTTTAGAAATCAACCTCTTACTAGTTCCTTAGTTGCCGCTTGCATGATTTTTTCTAATTCATTTTCCTGATCCTCTTCCAGCGGTGGCACTTCATGCTCTGCCAGGATACGCTCGGTTTCAGCTTGAGCGTTCTCTGCCAAACCCTTGCGACCAGA
>JAUWLJ010000271.1 GCA_030613705.1 Chloroflexota bacterium | reverse complement strand
CCGGGATCGAACGGCAGCCAGTTTTTCATCACGCTAAGTCCTTTGCCTAACCTGGATGGTGGGTACACCATCTTTGGTCGCGTTGTCTCAGGTATGGATCTGGTCAACCAGATAACCGCCCGCGATCCCGGCCAAAACCCCAACCTGCCCCCAGGCGATCTGATCTTGGGCGTCACGATCGAGGAGAAATAAGATCTAGGGAGTAATGCATGGAAATAATATCCGAACTGGTTGATTTCATTCTCCACCTCGATGTGCATCTCAATACGATCATCAAGAACTTTGGCATCTGGACATACCTGATTCTCTTCCTGATCATCTTCCTGGAGACCGGTGTCGTCGTTACGCCCTTCCTGCCCGGTGATTCTCTGCTCTTCGCAGCTGGCTCCTTCGCTGCATTAGGGTCACTGAACGTGTTCGCTTTATTTATCTTGCTCACCTTGGCTGCCATTCTGGGCGATACCCTTAATTACTGGATCGGGCATTTCATCGGCCCGCGGGCTTTCAGCGGAAATACACGCTTTCTGAAGAAAGAGTACCTGGACCGCACCCACGTGTTCTATGAAAAGTACGGCGGAAAGACGATCATCTTGGCGCGCTTCATCCCCATCATCCGCACCTTTGCCCCCTTCGTCGCCGGGATTGGTGCTATGGACTACCCGCATTTCTTCTTCTTTAATGTGATCGGCGCAGTCCTATGGGTATCGATATTTACCTTCGGGGGTTATTTCTTCGGCAACCTGCCCTTCGTCAGGGATAACTTCACCATCGTCATCATGGTGATCATTCTCATCTCCGTCCTGCCTGGGGTGTTCGAGTTCCTGCGTGAGAAGTTCAAATCCCGAAAAGAGATCGAAGCCTGAACCTGTTTCCGCCCACAAATCCCTATTAAAAATTCTTCCCCTCTCCCAATTCAGGAGAGGGGTTTGGCATTCGATTAGATCTTCAGTTAGCGCTCACCAGGCTTCTCAGGGGGCAAGCCGCAAATAATCCTCCATGTCGCTTTCCACCTGCACCTGCTCCCACAGCATCGGATGGTATTTGATAGACCGCCAGGGATCGGTCATGTCTACATAATGCTCATGGTAGGTGTGACCTGATTGACCGGTAGTGTGGATGGTGAGCGAATTGGCAAGATCGCTCAAGTCAATGATCATACGCATAGAAGGCAGGGCACGTACCTCATAAGGAAATTCTTTGGTTGCATCCCAACTCGTGGCATTGACAATTCCGCCGCCGCCTGAGGTGCGATACTGGCCACGGTTGAAGAGAGCATCAATAAAGAACTGACCCGAGTTTCCCATTGAAGGATTGACCAGAGTCAAAGTGTGCAGGTCACCCCAGGACCATTGATTTGGATCCTGCCCTAATGTATCCTTGATCTCCTCCACTGCTGCGGTGAAGGCCATACTAAAGATAAAATCGCGTGTTTCGACAGGTGTGGTGGAGGGAATGTCCCACCAGGGGCTGTCGGGCTGCTCAACCAGATTGGCGAAGACCTCAAACCAGCGGCTGCTTCCCTTTGGTGAGGTCTCATCGGTTAGGTAATCCTGGAATGTCAGGGCCAGGAGGTTTTTCCAGAATACCTCAAACAGCGCTGCGGCAGGTGAGTCCATATGAGCCTGGTAATCCCAATCCTCCAGGAACTGGCGTAGCCCTTCGTTTTCAACTCCAACAGGAACCTGGAGCAAGATCGGCACCAGGGTTTCGGCGTTGAGGTCTTTATTATCACCTTGCATCTCCTGCATATATTCGACATCCATCGCTCCAGGAGCATTTTCGATCATATCAACGATCCGCTGGGCGCGGTGCCCATGTGTGAAGACTGTGGCGATCAGGTATGGATACTCAGGATCAACCACGGCGTTATTGGCGGTGACGATATAGCCCTCAGGAGGGTTATAGCTGAAGGGCAGTGCCTCAAAAGGAATATAGCCAGTCCATTCATATTCATCGGTCCAGCCTGGAACAGGTAAACTGCCATCCCCGCTTGCCCGGATCGGTATTTTGCCCGGCATCTGGTAGCCAATATTGCCATCGACATCGGCATAAAGTAAATTCTGAGCAGGTGCCGCGAAATCTCGAGTCCCTTCACGGAATTCTTCAAAATTAGCCGCCCGGTTAAACTGCCAGATGGCGCGGAAGAGATGGTTGGGCTCCAGTGCAGTCCAGCGAAGAGCAACCGCGTAATTATCTGGCAGTTCGATCCCCACCGTATCTGTGAAATTTTCCGCCAGATAAGTAGTATCAGATATGATCGGACCATGGCGGGTATAACGCACGATTAAATCCACCTCTTCCTCACCTGCCACCTGGAGGATTTCTTCGACCAGCTCCATATCCACCCACTGACCGTTGACCTCGTACTGTTTTGGATTCTCAGGGTTCACCTTCTCAATATATAGGTCTTGGACATCGGGACCGGTATTGGTAAATCCCCAGGCGATGCGCTCATTGTGACCGATGATTACACCTGGGACTCCCGCGAAGGAAAAACCAGTCACCTGGTAAGGACAATCTTCACTTTTCTGGGTGCAGTGCAGACCAACCTCATACCAGATGGCCGGCATCTGAGCTCCCAGATGGGGATCGTTCGCCAGGATCGGCATTCCCGTATCGGTCAGTTCCCCTGAGACCACCCAGCTGTTTGAACCGATCCCAATTCCGCTGGGTCCTAATACCTTGTCTAACAAATCGATTTTGTAGCTTATATCCTTTAGAGATGGCGATAAGGCTGCCAGGTAGCGTAATTGTGGCTTGTCAGCAGCTATCTGAGAGTCCAGTTTCCCGCTGATCTGGTAATCGGGCACGATCACCGGCTTGTCGGATGGATAGGGCGGTATGATCTCAGCGACCTGCTCTGGGGATAAATCTTTTAATAAGGTGGCCATCTCAATCTCGGCATCCATATTGCCGCCTAAATCCCAGGCCATAACCTTTGCCCAGGTCAGGCTGTGCAGGGGCTGCCAGGGTTCAGGTTGGTAATCAGCATTGATCATTTTCAGGACCAAATATTCCAGGCTCAGATCAGCTCCTTGATGCTCTGCCAGATAGGCGTTTACCCCCTGGGAGTATGACTCCAGGATAGCCTTACTGGTTGAGTCAATCGTCTCCAGCTCTTCCTGGGCCACACGAGCGAAACCCAAAGTGCGCAGGATTTGGTCAGTCTCCAGCTGGCTTTCCCCGAACATCTCCCCCAGGCGGCCCGATCCGATATGCCGCCAGAAATCCATCTGCCAGAAGCGATCCTGGGCGTGGACATAACCCTGGGTGAAGAACAGATCGTGGGTGGTATTGGCGTAGATATGCGGGACCCCGAAGGAATCACGATACACCTCTACCTGGGCATCCAACCCGGAAATTTGGATCTCGCCGTTGGTCTGGGGAAATGAGCGGGTGATATTATAAGGAATTAGAATGAGCAGCAGAACGCTCGCTGCCAAGATAAAAATGAGCACCCCAATCACAATGTTGCGGACAGTGCGAGACATGCTGTTTCTCCTCCTTTTATTGTTCTTCCCGTAAAATTACAAAGCGCTCTTTAAATGCAAAATCCACATCTCAAAATACAACTCCAATACCTTTAAACACCATCAAGTTCAATCATTAATGATTATATTACTCGATCATTCTCCTATCGCGACCACCAGGGCGATGGCATGACTCTGGTTGTGGGTCAGGCTGAGTGACCAGGTCTCCAATTCCAGATTGTCTGCCAGGTCTGAAGCGCGTCCATGCAGGTACAAATTTGGCTGGCGCGCTGGCCCACGCAGGATTTCGATCTCTTGCCAGCCCACATCGCCGATCCCGGTGCC
>JAUWLJ010000011.1 GCA_030613705.1 Chloroflexota bacterium | reverse complement strand
ATAGCGTATGCAGAGGAAACGGTATCGCGTCAGGAGTGCCCTTCGGCGCTAGAATTGCTCGCAAGAGTTTGATGAACTGGACGAAAGGGACTCATGGGAATACATTCGGCGGGAACCCCATTGCCTGTGCAGCCGCATTGGCGACAATTGAATTAATTGAGAACGAATATATGGATAACGCCACTGAAGTTGGGGAATATACATTGGGGGCATTGCACGAAATCAAGACACGTCATCCAAGTATCGGTGATGTAAGGGGGATGGGTTTAATGATCGGTGTTGAATTTGTCAAGGATCGCCAGACGCGAGAACCCGATGATGAGCTGCGGGATCGCATCATCCACCAGGCGTTTGAAGGGGGTTTACTGATCTTGGGTTGTGGAACAAGTGCGATCCGTATCGCTCCACCGCTGAACATTACCCGGACAGAAATCGACGAAGGTTTAAAGATATTTGAAGAAGCGATCGCGCTCGCCGCGCGGAAACAATATTCAGCTTATGTTACCTGATTTTAGAGTTCGCCAACGGGATTATTTGCTTGAGATCGGTAGAGCTATCACTCAAGAGCTCGACCTGGATAAATTGCTCGCTCGCATCCTGAATGTCTCCGTAGAAATGTTAGCCGGTCAGGCAGGATTAATAACCCTGAGAGGAGAAGAAGGAGGCTGGACGATTGCTACGTCCCATGGAATTCCTTCTGCTTTCTTAAATTATCTTGATCCTTTGCTGAAAGCAATCCCGGATCAGGAAGATCCAGCCAAGTTCGAATTACCACAAATTAACATGCTACTTAAAGAAGTAACCCGGATCGCCAGTTTCGGGTTCCTGGATGGCGTTGGTTTACCATTGATCTTTCGTAGCCGGGTCGTTGGGATGATCTTCATATTCAGAAACTACTCGGGTAGATTTTCTGGGAATGACCGAGCTTTGTTGCAAAGTTTTGCAGACCAGGCAGCGATAGCAGTTCGAAATGCCCAGTTCTATGCACAAATTCAGCGTGAGAAGCAGCGTATGGATACCCTGCTTGATTCAGCTGCTGATGGCATATTGATCTTGAATGCAGAGAAAACGATTGAGCGCTACAATCCGGCTTTTGCGAATTTATGGGGGAAGCCGATTGGAGATATTATAGACCTACCGCACAAAGAGGTTATCCGCTGGACAAAAATTGAAAACGGTATCACCCTAGAACAGGCTCTGGCCCAGGGTTGGCCGCTGACTCCCCACGCAACACTATATGTAGAGGGAGACCTCGAACGCACCGATTTGATGCCGCTGCCAGTTGGTATTACCTATGCGCCATTGCTATCACCGGATGGGCAATTGATCAATATCGTCGCTACTGTGAGAGATATATCTCATTTTCGTGAAGCAGATGAGATCAAGCGGACTTTCATATCTGTCATCAGCCATGAGTTAAAAACCCCAGTGGCTTTAATCAAAGGTTATGTTGGTACACTTCGTCGCGAAGATGCCGCCTGGGACCGGGCAGTTATCCAGGATAGTCTTGCAGTGATCGAGGATGAAACTGATCGATTGACTGAATTGATCGATAATTTATTAGATGCAACCCGCCTGCAAAGCGGTACTCTCTCATTGAATCGATCTGATTTAGCCTTGGGATATACAACAAAGCGGGTGGTCGAACGATTCACAGTTCAAGCGCCACAGCACCAATTTGTTGTGGATTTTCCTGAGGATTTCCCGGTGATTATGGGCGATGAAGACCGGCTCGAACAAGTCTTGTATAATTTGCTATCCAATGCAGTTAAATATTCACCGAATGGGGGTGAAATTCGCATTAGCGGACAGGTGCGCATTGAGCAAGTTATTATTTGCATCTCTGACCAGGGACCCGGGATTGCTCCAGGGGATATTCCATATATCTTCGATCGTTTTTATCGATCATCCGAAGCCAGCAAGAAGACCAAGGGCGCTGGCTTGGGTCTGTTCTTATCGCGAGCGGTTATCGAAGCCCATGGTGGAAGAATTTGGGTTGATCCGATGCCCGATCAAGGTGCTCGTATATGCTTTTCATTACCTCGTTGAGTGTATAATCTACAGGATGTTGGTTTAGATAAGGATTGGTTTGGATTAGGTTTAGCAGTTGTTAATTCCCGGTATTCTCAATATGCAGGATTGTTACTTTTCAAGGTATTGTGCGTGCTGCCTGGTTTAATAAAGTTTATTAGGAGTAAAGGATGGTTCAAACACAAATTAATTGTCCAAATTGCAAGCAGCCTATAATGGCTGAGGTACAACAGCTTTTTGATGTTGCAGAAGATCCAAGCGCGAAACAAAAACTGCTTTCAGGTATGGCTAATTTCATTCAATGTCAGGCATGTGGGTATCAAGGTGCTCTGGCAACCCCCATTGTTTATCATGATCTAGATAAGGAATTATTGTTCACCTTCGTCCCCGGGGATATCAGATTGCCGCACGATGAACAAGAACGGTTATTAGGCAACATGATCAACCAAGTGGTCAATCACATTCCAGCAGAAAAAAGAAAGGCGTATCTTTTTACACCGCAGGCACATTTATCGATGCAAAGCTTGGTTGAACATGTTCTAGAGGCGGATGGTATCACCAAGGAGATGATTAATGCGCAGCAGGAGAAGCTGGATTTTTTGCAACGTTTATCCACAACCAGCGATGAGGATTCTCGGCTAAAGATTGTGAAAGAAAAAGAGAAATTAGTCGATGCAGATTTGTTTAATATCCTCACCCGCTTATTAGAAACAGCAGCAGTAACCGGTGATCAAGAATCAGCCCGTCAATTGGAAGAAATTCAAAATATACTGCTTGAAAATACCGAATTTGGGAGGCAAATTAAACAGCAATCAGAGGAAGTACAGGCAGCGGTTGTATCCCTGCAGGAGGCAGGTCAGGAATTAACTCGCGAGAAGTTAGTTGATCTGATGATCCAAGCCCCGAATGAAACTCGTTTGAGCACATTAGTCAGTCTAGCCAGACCGGGGTTGGATTACCAGTTTTACCAAATTCTCAGCCAGCGGATTGATGAAGCCAGTGGTGAGGAGCAGGAGCGGTTATCAGCATTGCGCGAGCAGTTATTGGAACTATCTGACCAGATTGACGCTCAGATTGAATTGAGGGATAAGCAAGCTCGCCAGCTGCTTGACCAAATACTGCAAGCTGAAGATATGGATCAGGCGATCCAGCAAAGTGCGCCCCAAATTGATGAATTCTTCCTGCAGGCTGTTCAAGAATCTTTGGATGTGGCTCGCAAAAACGGGGATTTAGAGATAAGCGCCAAATTGAACCAGATTGAGGAACTGATTCGCCAGGCGAGCGCGCAGCCTGCAGAGATTGAATTCCTTGAAGAATTGCTTGAAGCGAAGGATAAGGCGACTCGGCAAGAATTGCTTGAGAGTAATCAAGAGAAAATTACCCCAGAATTCTTCCAGATGCTCTCTGGGTTGATGGCTCAGGTAGTTGACTCAGGCCAGGATCCGGAGCTGGTTGAAAAAGTTAAGGCCATTAATCGACAGGTATTGAGGTTTTCAATGCAATCTAACTTACAAGGGGATTAATATTGCGTATCTTGCATGTCGTTGGAGCGCGACCAAATTTTATGAAGGCGGCTCCGATCATCCGGGAAATGGATCACCATTCGAACGATTTCCAGCAGCTGTTGCTCCACACTGGACAGCATTATGCCCCGAAAATGTCACAGGTTTTCTTCGATGAGCTAGATTTACCACAACCGGATGTAAATCTGGAGGTCGGCTCGGGGTCACACGCTTGGCAAACTGCGCAGATCATGATGCGGTTCGAGCCGGTGTTGTTGGATTACAAACCAGATTGGGTTGTTGTTTATGGGGATGTTAATTCGACTCTGGCCTGCACGTTGGTGAGTAGTAAATTGGATTTTCAAGTAGCACATGTGGAGGCGGGTTTGCGTTCATTTGATCGCAGCATGCCGGAGGAGATCAACCGTTTGCTTACCGATCAAATCGCGGGTTTGCTGTTTACTCCTTCGGAGGAAGCCGATAGCAACCTTGAGCGCGAAGGGATTAAGTTGAACAAAGTTCATCTTGTGGGTAATGTGATGATCGATACATTAATTCACCTGCTGCCAAAAGCTCATTTGAATTGGTTTAAACTTGCAAATCGTTTTCCTTATGAGCGTTATATTTTGGTTACGCTACATCGACCCTCCAATGTAGATCACCCAGCTACACTGGCAGAAATAATGTCTGCTTTGGAATCGATCAGCAGCGAAGTCCCTGTAATATTTCCTATTCATCCCCGGACGAAAGAGCGGATCAATGAATTCAGTTTGCAACCGAAGAATCCCCAGCTTCTTCTTTCGGATCCCCTTGGTTACCTGGATTTCCTCGCCCTACAGGTTCATGCAGCCCTGGTGGTCACTGATTCCGGCGGCATTCAGGAAGAGACGACTTACCTGGGGATACCATGTTTAACCGCACGAACAACGACAGAAAGACCAGTGACTATCAAGTTGGGTACGAACCAGCTTGTCGAGAGCACGACCGAAGCATTACTAAATGCGATGCAAACCAAGCTTCGCGCACCTAAGGACCCACACAGCCTGCCGCCCTTATGGGATGGTCACACAGCAGCCAGGGTAGTGAAAGTTTTCCAGCAAGGATAAGATATAGGATTAATAGCGGTTATTTGGGTGGATTATCGAGTCGTAATCCATGACCCCTAATTGTTATGATGAAGGGATGAGAGGCATCAACAGCAGCTAATCTGTCCCGCAACCGCCTGACGAGTGCATCCAAGGCTTGCTCAGAAACATCTACCGCGTCTTCAGCTCCCCATATCTCAGATATGATCTCTATGCGGGGAACGACACGATCTTGGCGTTCGTATAATATTTCGAGCAGTTGAAACTGGGATGCTGATAAAGGCGGAATCAATTCCTTGTTTCCAATCCACACCTGTCTAGAGCTCTTTTCCAGCTTGAGAAGACCTTCTCGAGCTGGCGTAATCCCCTCCATTGTTCCCATTTCGAGAGGTATGGTGGCATCGGAACTGAGGAAAATAAACTGCTGGGCGAAAGCAATTTGAATTACATCCCCATCCTTCAACATCTCTGAATCTAAAACTGTGGCTCCATTGAGATGAGTTCCATTCTTGCTGCCTAAATCTTCGATCCTTGCCCCCGAATTTGTCACAGTCAGGCGAGCGTGTTTGCGTGACACCTGACGGCTTGGAATCATGATATCGCAATCCATGTCCCGTCCGAGAATGATCCGATTTTGGACCATCCAACGCTGACCGTTGAGAGGTCCAGATTGGCCGACCAATACAGGAGAGTCTTCGTTATTTCGCTCCATGATGAGAACCTCCGCGTGTATAATACCATTTAATCTGAGGATTGAAGAAGAAAAATGCCAACTCCAATCGAGCCTGGAATAATTCTACGCGATCGTTATAAAATTACCCGGATAATCGGTCAAGGCGGAATGGGTTCTATTTACCTGGCCGAGGATATCCGCTTAGAGGGGCGGCAGTGCGCTCTCAAAGAAGTTCAACATGAAAGTTCGCTGCCAGAAGATACACTCCAGCAGGCTAGAGATCAATTTCTTCGGGAAGCGCAGATCCTTGCCAGACTCGACCACCCTAATTTACCGAAAGTATCTGATTTCTTTTCTGATGAAAACCGAGAGTATCTGGTCATGGATTTTGTCCCCGGAGAGGATCTTCGCACACTGATGCTGGAGGCTCGCAGGAAGAAGATTTTTCTCGCAGGGCGCGAAGTACTCGGATGGTCAGTCCAAATAGCAGATGCTCTTGATTATATGCATCGTCAAGACCCGCCAATCCTCCATCGGGATATTAAACCCAGCAACCTTAAACTCACTCCAAGCGGATTAATCAAGTTAGTTGATTTCGGTTTAGTGAAACTCCTGGCCTCCGAAGAGATGACCATTACAATTTTACAAGGTCGTGGAACGGCTTTATACACACCCTTAGAACAATATGGTGGGGATACAGGTCATACGGATGTGCGCAGCGATATCTATGCCTTTGGAGCGACACTTTATCATTTGCTAACCAATACGGCCCCTGTGGAGGCAAGGGAGAGATTTTTACGTCCTGAAAGCCTCATCCCGCCCAGACAAATCAATCCTGATATCTCTGTGAGAACTGAGCGGGCAATCCTGTGGGCATTAAATTTACATCCAGATGAACGCCCGCAGAACATTGAGGAGTTCCGTCAGAGTCTTGTTGGTAGAGTAAATCCGGTTAACCAACCGCGACAGCCTTTGCCCAAACCATCGCTGGCAGATTTGGTTGGAACTCCCATTGACAGGATTTTAGTGGCCTTTGCAATCTTGTTGGTGATTGTCAGTTTTTTGGTGACAACGCTATATTGAGACCAGCGATCAACTCGACTCGCGCATCTTTTGCCACCCATAAGAAGCTCCCCAACCGGCACCAGTTCCTAAAATTGTCACCAATAGTACACCCCAAGCTCCGGGGACACTGAGGAGCTGCTCACTGCCTGGCAGATGCATGGCGAGATACATGTAGGCCATTAAACCCCCAATGATGGCCAGTAATCCCGATCTAACGCCCCAGCGCAGCAAGCCAAAGGTTGTGGTTATCCAATAAATCGCTGCTCCAATTCCAATCGAGACCCCTGTTGCGATCAGCCAATCATTAATGCCAGTAGTCCCGGGAGGGGCTGGTGGTGCTGGGGTTGTGCTGGGAGATATTATCTCTGTTGCTTCAGGTTCACTGGTGGCAGTCTCGGTTGGAAATTGTGTGATCACGAATTCAATTGTTGGAATACCTTCAGGGGGGATGTCGAATTGGAGAAAATTGGATTCGAATGCCGGGTCACTGCGAGCATGGATGACAATTGTTCCCGATTCTTCAATCAAGAATGTGGTACGGGCGATGCCATCCTGGGTAGTCTCTTTTTGGGCAGCCAGTTCATTTAACCCTGCACTCAGGATAAAGTCGACAATAGTTCCATCCGGAACCGGATGACTATTGTGATCTAGAATCACACCAGTGCGAACCGGGATCAGGTCTCCGATCGCTAATTGTGGAATTTGGGTGGGTACCGGCGTGCCCAGGTTCGCTTCGGGAACATCGATAAACAATTCAATAGTTTGCTCTGGGTCAGGTGAAGTTGCCGTGATCAGATCGTAATCAATTCCAGAGACTGTGACTGGTAAATCTCCTCTTGGAGCTGGTATTTCCCCAAACAAAACCCGGGCAGCTGTATCGACAAATTGAGGGATTACGCTATACAAGCCGTAATAAGCGCTGAGCTTTGAAATCTCAGTCGCATCTAGGTAATAAGGGGCATCAAATGCAAATACAACCAAATTCTTCTGCCGAAAAAGATCCGGTCGTTCAGCTAAGAAACGTGAGAGTGCCAGAGAAGATGGATTTTCGGAGCTGACATCTGCCAGAGAGAAGATGATCCATTGTGCCTGTTCAAGATCGCTTTCAAGAATTGTATAATCAAATTGAGGGATCCTATTTAATAACGCCGATAGCTCATCGAAAGTATATGACACCATATTCCTTTGCACAACCTGACCACCCGCGAGAGGCCCGTATAATTTGATGACCGCATCTTTTAATCCTGATTTTGGCAGAATTTGTTGCTCAGAACAGGTAGAACATTGTATAGCTGTGCGTACATCAGTGATAAACACTATGTGGTCATTTATGTTTGGTGGTTCCGGAATTGTTTCAGCCAGGTCAGTGAATGAAGGGCTGATCAAGGTAACTGCTTCTTGGGCGACTTGGCGTGAAATCTGGTCTGATTCTCCAAGTACGGGGAGATTTTCTTGGGGAGGGACGGTTGATCCAAGGGTGAATATGGTGTTGTTGTTGAGGCGATACTTCAAAGTGAGGTTTTTGAGGACGGATTCGTCAATTTGTTCTTGGAAACCTGGATCGTCTCTATATTTCTGTGCGAATAAATCCAGGGTGCTGATGATGGACGTGTATTGATCGGGATCACTGGTGGAGATGAATTCATCCCCGACGAATAATAGGTCGTTCCCAGCAAGAAAAGCATCCCTGGCAACAAATCTAGCTTGGAAATTAAACCCGGTTGGGTCTTCAAATCGTCGGAAAGCTTCGCTCCCTAAATTTTCTGAAACCATTACACCACCATTTTCGACCCAGGTTGCAAATGGTGGCAGGTTTATCAGTTGATCAAGCGCCAGACGATCCATGCTCACTGGACGGGTCGTCTCGCGGATATTACCTTGGAATCCCTGGTAACGAATGTGAGAGGTAAGCAGGCCATCCACAGTAGCTACTTCCGAGGGAGCATTTCCAGTGACAGCATAAAATGGAGGCAGCTCGATTTGTTTGAGTTGTTCGAGAGATTTCCTGACCGTGGCCACTTCCTCTTCTGGCAAGCGATCGGAACTACCGTGACCGGGGAAGTGTTTTGCTATAACCGCCATTCTCCCTTCACTGCCTTCATGGACACCAATGACATAGGCACGACCCATCTCTCCAACCCAGAATGGATCTCCCCCGAACGTTCGAACGCCTAGATCGCCGGTGCCTTGTTCAATTGGAGTTTCAAGGACATCCAGGGATGGTCCCAAGAGTAAATTAATTCCCAGGGCTGAGAGTTCACTCCCAGTGACAAAACCCACCTGGCGGGCTAAATCGGTTTGAAAGGTCGCTCCTATGCCCATCAAAGACGGTAAGGAGGTTAGCCCATTGAAGATTTGATCAGCCGGAGGGCCATTACCTTCCTGAGACATTCCCACTAATAGGGGAATAAAAGCTGGTCTGAATTCTTGGTAGTTCTCTGGTTCAATCTGGTTGGATTGAGAGGCAGACCATTCAGCAGTTTGTAATGCTCTGATAAGTAGCCAAGCGCCAGTCTCAGTCTGCGGCGAGGGCAGGAAGTTATCACTCTCTTGTTGGAGAATGACTCCACCAATATGGTAATTCGTGATCAAATCATAAATTTGGGATTCGAACCCTATATCGGTGCCGTTGAAAGTAACCAAAAAAAGTTGACCAACCCGTTCCTCTGGTGTCATTGTATCCAACAGAGCCTCGGCGTGATCTTGTGGAGAGCTGATTTGATTAAGTTGCTCCGCAAATCCGATTGATCCACTGAAGGTTGATAGAAGTATCGGTGTTAGAATGATCAAGCGTATCAAATTCCTTCCGATCAATCTCCATGAAAGTCGCCTAAGGTTCATGGTTATACTCGGGTCTCACTATTTTCATACATGATGATCTCGCGTAAAAGCTTACGTCTTTTGCTTCCGCTTAACAACTCCAGACGCCTGATGTGAAGTGGATCAATTTCGTCTCGGAGGAGATATAGTTCTTCATCAGTTGGTGGCGGTGTTTCCTGAACATTCGGGGCGATCTCAATATCGAAGCCAGTTTTAGCCTGGATCCGTTTTATGGATGCCCCCTGGTGGAATGAGATTAACCGCATGCTGTGTTCAGGATCGTCTCCATTGAAGTCGAATTGTCCTAGATCTGAAATCAAACACTGGGGACCACTGCCATGTGTTCTTGCACTATTATGCCCCAAACCCGAATGGAAATCTAGCTGGGGAACAAAAGTTAGTCTTGAGTGGCGTGGAACGTATAAGTAGATATCGTCAAGATATGTGGTTACATCTGGTATACCGCCTGTTCCTGGGAGGCGGAGACGGGGCATTCGATAATCTTTTCCAAAAGCGATGTTATTGAAATTCCCTTGAGGATCGACTTGGGCAGGACGGAAGAATTCCATTGGGCGGAGACTGGGTAAGACATCAGCAACACCGCGCACAAATCCGATTGTGGTAATCGCCCGATCTAGCCACAAGCTTTCTACCTGCAACAATTTCAGCGGGGCGGGTTGGCGGCACACTCCCTGCCCGATAGCAGAAGAGAAATAAAGATTTGGTGCATGCGTGCGTCTCGCAAGGAGGTATCCAGCAGCAACTATGGGTGTAGCCAAACCTTGAGCGACAACCTCGCCATCACGAACTTGGCGAGAGATGCAGACTACCATGATCTCGTCTGGTGTATATTCCATGAGAATAGAGGCCTTATTTTGAAATTCCTTGTTTCATAGATCTCAACATTGATTCTGGTTCGCTATTCAGTTTGAAGATTTTACGCAAATTAATCCTTCCACCCGAACAATTCTCGTGGTCTCAAGGTGGCTTCATGAACTCACTTTAAAGGAAGTCTTTCATCACAATTTTACCAACTAAGGTTGACCAATAGCTTTATTAAGTCTTCTCTAATGGGGTTAAATCACCTGTTAAAAATTGTACAATAATTATTGTCTGAAAAACCAATTCGTATTCAATTAATAATCACCATGGAACTTGCAATTTCTAAGGTGTCTGCGTAATAAAGAAATCTAATTGAATTGATCGAATAAATCCGATTTGCTGGTACCAATAATTTGACGAGCGAGCGCGGGATCATCAGTGATAATTCCGTCAACCCCCATGGCGAACAATTTCACCATCTCCGCTGGTTCATTGACGGTAAATGGGTGAACTTGTTGTCCAGACATGTGGGCTTTGTTCACCAGGTTTGGAGATACATTACTCTTCTCAGGATGAATCACATGATAATGAACGATAGCTCTTCCGAGCCAACTTCGTGATAGAAATCCTGCAGAACCGGATTTTGCCAGAAATCCAATAGGGATGGTGGCTGATAATTTGTGAAAGCGTCTTAATGGTATGGGATGGAAGGATGAGACTAATAAGTGGTTTTCCAGATCAAAGCGTGCGATCAGCTGCGAAACTTTCTCAGCTAATGTGTCGAATGGAGTCTGGTAATTTGTCAATTCGATATTTAATAAGATTTTTCCTGCATAAATCTCAAAGACTTCTTCCAGCGTGGGGATTGGCTCATTCTGAAAATTCTCCCCAAAGTGAGCACCAGCATCCAATTCGCGTAAAGCAGCAAGTGGTAAATTGTTTACCCTGCCAGATCCATCTGTGGTTCGATCAACCGTTTGATCATGGATAACCACCACCTGTTCATCAGCGGTTAACTTGGTATCTAGCTCGATCACATCCGCTTTCTTCTGGATGGCCAGTTTAAAAGCAGATAAGGTATTTTCAGGTGCGTGAGCGGACGCGCCACGATGGGCGATAATTAGTGGGGATCGCCAGTGGAGGATCAAATTTAGACCATCATCCTTTGCATGGATTAGGCAAGGTTAGGACAAGAAAAATAATTTAGATTTATAATTCGACGAAGTAGGATATGGCAGCCATGTCGATTAATTCACGGGTTAACGCTGGCTCTACCGAGAGATACTGGGCAACATCTACTATATGGTCGCACAAATCTCGGGGATGAGAGGCGCGTAATTTTCTTCCAGGTTTTATATACCACTCTTGTAACAGGTAAGCCAGACCCTGATTGCTGAATGTCACCCCTTTGGCTTCCGCCACCCGGTGGAAAATCTCTCTAAAATCATCGTAACTGGGATCGCCAATCTCGATCTTATGCCGAAGTCGACGTAGAAATGCCTCATCAACCAAATCCCTGGGGGGGAGGTTTGTTGAGAAAACGACCAGCACATCAAAAGGAATTTCTATTTTGCGACCAGTATGCAGAGTAAGGTAATCGATCCGGTTTTCAAGAGGTACAATCCAGCGATTGAGCAGGTCTCGCGGACGGACGAGCTGTCGCCCAAAGTCATCGATCAATAAAATGCCACCATTTGCTTTAACCTGGAACGGTGCTTCATAATATTTATTGACATCATCGAAGACCAAATCTAATCCTGCCAGGGTTAATTCACCACCGGTGACGATAAAGGGCCGGTGGATGCGGATCCAGCGCGGATCTCGCCGAGTACTAGACCGCAGAGTCCCTGAAGTCGGTCGGGGTTCTTCTTCTGGAGACGCCTGGTGGTTAACCGAGTCGTATATTTTTACAACTTGCCCATCGATATAGACAGCATAAGGGATATACATGCTCTCTTCAAGAATCATGTCACCGATGGCACGAGCAATGCTTGTTTTGCCATTACCAGGAGGACCATAAAGAAATATTGAGGTACCTGAGTTAATCGCCGGACCTACCCTGTGGAAGGTCTTTTCCGCTAAGACCAGGTGTGAGAGCGCTTTTCTAACATCCCGGTGGTTCATAGTTGTGCGTGCCCGGCTCTGGTTGCGGATTGATAAGTTATAGACGTCTAAGGGCACCGGAGCTGCACCCGCGTACTGGCTGCGTTCGAGTGCTTCCCGAGCGCGGGCGATGCCGGCACTAGTGATCGCATATTGGTAGGCCCCTTCTCCTAGTCCAATTTGGGATGTCTTGACCTCGATAAATTTCTCACGTTTTAATGCTTCCAGGATTTGGTCGATCACATTTGGAAAGGGAAGCGCCATCTCTTCTGCTATCGTGAATCCGGTCAAGTAGCCTTGAAAATATAGAATTTTTAATGCAAGGTCTTGCAGCCAAAGGGGAGAAAGACCAGTGTCCTCCATTTTATTGATCGCAGGTGGATAAAATCCATCGCCTGGAAAATTTTCACGGATACTAGGTGGAAAAGTTGATTGTATACTTGCCATTGTCAGTGCTCCGATAAACAACAAATAAGAAGACAAAAAAATTATAGCACGTGGAGTGGACTAAAATGGGCATAAACTAGACACCCTTCGAAAGTGTAATTTCCATAAAAATTAGTATGAATGGTAAAATCCACTCACATTTCCATTACTTATAGGGGAATTCTCAATTATGAAAGTGTCTGTGATCATTCCAGTCTATAACGAAGTTAATACAATCGAAGAGATCCTGCGCCGGGTAGAGGCGCAAAATCTTGCTAATGAGATCCTGATCATCGATGATGGTTCAACTGACGGAACTCGAGAAAAATTGGCATCTTTGAACGAGGATAGACATTTACGTATTATTTTGCATGATCAAAACCAAGGCAAGGGAGCAGCTGTACGAACTGGTATTCAAGAAGCGAATGGGGATGTAATTCTAATACAGGATGCAGACCTGGAGTATGATCCGCGTGATTATCCAGCATTAATTCAGCCGATTGAAGAGGGAATTGCAGATGTAGTCTATGGTTCCAGATTTCTGGGTGGACCTCGCCGAACAACAATGTTCTGGCATATGGTCGCCAATAAGATGCTCACTTTCATGACGAATTTGTTATACAACACCATTCTGTCTGATATGGAGACAGGTTATAAGGTCTTTAAACAAGAGACCGTGAAAGGGATGAAATTACGGGCGAACAAGTTTGATTTTGAGCCAGAATTCACTGCAAAAATATTAAAACGGAAAGCACGGGTGTATGAGGTCCCGATTTCATTCAACCCGCGTGACTATGATGAAGGAAAGAAAATTGGAATCGGAGATGCCTTTCAAGCAGTGTGGGCGTTGATAAAGTATCGCTTTGTTGATTAATACCAAGATTTGGTGTTTTTCAATAATTCAAAAGGGGGAACAATAGCTAAAGTTGATTATCTGTAACGATCAAAAGTGGTTTATTAATCATCAGAATTTGACGGCTTAATATCTTTGACTTTCAGCTGCAAGTTTTCTTTACCATTGAATTCATTCTTTTCAAATGTATACATCAAATCAGCAAAGATAGGCATATCTGTATGCCAATACCCCTGGCCAAAGGCGATAGCATCATATGTAATCCAACCATCGCTCACCGTTAATTTTAAATGAGTTCCGTCTTTCCCGACCAGGCGATAATCGTCAACCTTCAGCTCACGAGAGACGAATATTCCCTGGGGGTTACCGTATCCCGTGGGTTGGAGTATTTCAAGCTGTTCCAGGATTTCTGGCACTAAATCGGATAATTGGATTTCTAAATCTGCATGGAGCACCGGTCGTAAATCAATGTCTGATAATTGTTCGCTCGCGATTGCCCTGAGCCTGGATACTAATTCGGACAGGTTCTCGTTTCGGACTGTAAAGCCTGCTGCGGCAGCGTGTCCACCATGATGTTCCATCAACTCTTCACACTGATCCAACGCTTTTGTGATGTGAAATTCAGGAATGCTTCGACAGGATCCCCTGGTATATTTTTCTCCCTGATGTGCAACAATGGCGGGTCGATAGTATCGCTCGTTCAGACGTGAAGCGGCCAGACCAACAATTCCTGGATTGAATTCCGGATCAACAGCAAAGAGCAGTAAAGTATCTGGATCGTCAGCCAGGGCGATCTGCTCTGCTCTGGCTTGAATCTCCCGAGTAATTTTTTGTCTTTCACGATTCTGGTTATCTAATTGCTGGGCAAGCCGACCCGCATCATTAATACTTTGGGTGGTTAACAACTCAAAAGCAGCTAGAGCTGAATCGAGACGACCTGCGGCGTTTAATCTGGGTCCAAGAACAAACCCAATATCTGAAGCTTTCACTCTGCGCGGGACAAGCCCACATACTCCGATCAATGCTTGCAAACCTTGCCTTCGTGGTTGTCGAATAGCGTTCAATCCCGCCCTCACCAAACTACGGTTCTCATCAATCAGGGGTGCCAGATCGGCCACAGTTCCGAGAGCGACCAGGTCGAGCAAATCTGTCTCGTCGATAAGATCTGCTCGAGTGTACTCCTTTCGACGAAGGTGATCTAACAACGCAACGGCGAGCTTGTATGCCAGGCCAACCCCAGCCAAATTTTTATCCGGATAGTTATCTCCAAGTTGTTTGGGATTGATGACTGCCACAACGCGGGGTAATTCTTCGCCAGGATGGTGATGATCGGTGATAATCAAATCCAAACCTAAATCTTTGGCATGGTCAGCCTCTTCGATAGAGCGCACACCACAATCAACAGTGACAATCAAATCCACCCCCTGCTCATAAAGATTATCCAGAGCCTCAATGTTGAGTCCGTACCCCTCGTCAAATCGGTTAGGGATGTAACCTTCCACCCGGGAATCAAGCGCTGAAAGCACTTGAACCATCAGTGCAGTGGCAGTCACGCCATCCGCATCATAATCTCCATAGAAGACAATATTTTCCTTTTTAACAATAGCCGAGTAGAGCCGCGCAACTGCAGCTTCCATACCGAGTAGGTTAGATGGTTCGGAGTTTGGTGGGGGAGTAGCCGCCAGAAAATTCAGCGCTGAATCTTTAGTTGAATAGCCACGGTTGAAAAGGATTTGTCTCAATGGCTGCGGAAAACCACTTAAGGATTTTTCGGCTTCTGGGGTTAAGACTGGTGCGATTTGCCAACGTTTAGACGAATTTTCCATGATGCATGCTGAAGTATAGCATAAACGAAAAAAGGCAAGGACCATCATATTTCCTGTGTTTATTGATTGATCGTTGACGGCTTGTCCAAAGACTGCTATTATGGATTTCTATGGCAAACATCTCGAATAGTAATTGGTTCGACCGGTTCGGGGGAAAATTCCGACAATCTCTGCGGTGGCTGGCTCCTGGTTTGGGGGTTAAAAGATGGCTGCTTTTGGTGCTGCTCGGCACAACACTTTTAGGTGTCGGGCTGGCGATTTTGATTCTAAATGTTTATCGCACCGCGCCAGAAACCTGGTGGTTGCCTATTTTATCAACTGCTTCATTACGCTTTTTACCTCGACTACTTAGGACTGTGATCTTTGGCGGATTAGGTGTCGCTCTGATCATTGTGGGAATTTGGGGTATTAATCGTTCCTTAATGGCCCCATTTCTAAAACCGGGATACAAAGTTGTCGATGCGTTAGCTGGACATCGTCGTCGGGGTAGAGGACCTCAAATAGCTGTGATAGGTGGGGGGCATGGTTTGTCTGTTTTGTTG
>JAUWLJ010000125.1 GCA_030613705.1 Chloroflexota bacterium | reverse complement strand
AAATTAAATCACCCTGCTCACGTAAGACATATGCAATCCGCAAATGGACCTGAGGATTTTCCGGCTCAAGGATGAGAGCGTGTTCCAAACATGCTTGGGCAGCTTCCTGGTGACCGAGCTTTCCTAGTAAATCTGCTTTTAAGGTATGGAGAAGAGCATTTTCAGAATCTTGGTCGACACTTTTATCAATGGTCTTGATCGCTAATTCTATCTTGCCAGCAGAGGCGTAGGCGTTAGCCAATTCAAGAATTAAAGACAATGGGGGCTGCGGCTGCAGTTCGAGTGCTCTTTCCAGGCAATCAGCTGCTGACTCATTGTCACCCAAGTCACTCAAGCCGTCTGCTGCCTGGTAAAGATCTTCGGGTTTGGAATATGGACTGGAGAGAGCGCTCATGAAGGCTTTGCGAGCAGGTCCGTCTTTCTTCATGCGAGCTAAGACCTGACCCAAACGGATAATTAAATCAGTGCGTTGGGGATCGAGCTGAGCGGCGCTGGTCAGTGCAGGTACAGCTTCGGCGATGACACCCAATTCTACGGCTCGCTCAGCAAACCAAGCGAGAATATCGACATCGTCTGGTGAAAGGTGGACAGCGGTTCTGGCCGCATATAAGGCTTCTTGTTTGAGACTGATGGCATCGTAAGCTTCACAAAGAATTTGGGCAACCTCAGTATTTTGAATCTCTTCCCAATTGGTATCTTGCAATGCAGCAATAGCTACCTCAGGTTGCCCCAACTGCAGAGCAACGCGACCCATTCCAATTGCTAAAGTTTTTCTCCAATCTTCATCTTTGGCAAGCTCAGACTCTAACGCTTGCGAATACGAATGCAGAGAGGCTGGCAGTTCGTCTGAAGCTTCTAGTGCCAGGGCAAGTAAGGCAACAGCCAGCTCCCGTGTTTCTTTTGGATCTTCTTCTGGATCGATTTGTTGATGATCGAGAATCTCTAATGCTCTGCGCAGAGATTGAACAGCTTCTTCTGGGTGTTCCTTTGCCAACATTAGAGTTCTGGCGTACTGAATATAAGGAAGTGGTTCACTGGGTTCGGCTGCAACTGCAATCGCCAGGGGGGCAAGAGCGGTATTATCGTCTCCGATTTCCATTAGGGATTTTGCGTAAATATAGGCCAGCCCTGGATATGAAGGGTAGGCATGGTAGGCGCTATCGTAAACTTGATTGGCTTGCTCTGGGTGACCGAGCTGCACTAATATATCTCCATATGCGAGGGCGATCTCACATTGTTGTTCACGATTTCGAGCAAATAGCTCTGCTTTAGTGCGGCTCCCATTTATTAATTTGCTCTGGGAGAGGACTATATTGGGCTGGGAGACAAGCTGGTACGCCCTGTCCAAGGCTGATTGAGCTTGAGAAAGTGAATTCTCAGCGATATGAACCTTCCCTAAAGCATAGAAAATGGAGGGATCATCTGGTACCGCGTGGGTTGCCGTGCGTAAAGTTTCAATGGACTTTTCGAT
Source organism: Chloroflexota bacterium (assembly GCA_030613705.1). Taxonomy (GTDB): domain Bacteria; phylum Chloroflexota; class Anaerolineae; order Anaerolineales; family UBA4823; genus PFL25. The sequence continues at coordinate 4,935 of JAUWLJ010000125.1, read as the reverse complement.
TTTCCCTGAACCTCGGTAAGCATTGGCTAGAAAGAGCCAGGGTGAGGCTTTGTGCGGTGCCAGCTGCGTCGCCAGGCTGAAGTGCTCCATTGCCTGCTCGTCTTCGCCGAGTGCGGATAGTGCTTCACCAAGAATAGCATGGGCTTGACCATTTGAAGGATCTATGTCGATAGTTTTTTGGCAGGCGTCAAAAGCTTTCTGTGGCTGATTTGCATGAATTGAGCAATTGGCCAAGGCGAGCAAATCCTCGGCGGTTGGCCAGGTGGTGGTGCCAGATTGTGCAAAGCGATGTTCGAGAATAGATTGACGTTCTTTAAGCGAGGCAGTCCATAAGCCTGATATTTCTAAGCTTTGAGCGATCTGCCGCCGAAATTCAGAATTGGTTGGATCGATAGCAACCGCAAGTTCAGCTGCTTGAACAGCAATGTCATATTCTCCTGCTGACCGGCTCGTCTTGGTCAAAGTCATGAGGACTTGTGGGTCATTTGGTTTAATGCGAGAAGCTAATTGAGCCGCTTGGAATGCTTCTTTGTACAAAGCCAAGTCTGTAAGCTGATGGATTAATTCAGAAAGAAACGAGAGCACATCTCTCTGTGAACCGAGAATTTTTACCAGCGATGCAGAATCATCCTGATATATTTCAACCAATGAGTTTAATGTCTGGTGCCCAAATAATCGTGCTTGGGCGATATCCTCCATCTCCAGTGCCTGGTATATATTGTTCAACCAACGAAGAGGGGTTTGCGTGTTTCCATCTGTATCTGGTAGAAGGGTCAGGGAGTCTTCTATGCGACCAGCTTGAAGTAGTTTGACGACCAGACCTGCAGGTGGGGTCAGTTCTGGAGGTGCTGAGATCCGGGTCCACAATGATAATGATTGTTCGATATTATTAGACTGGAGAGTTCCGCCAACGAGCTGGTTAGTCACTTCTGCCTGAATATTATTCAGGTATTCAAGGGATTGAGATTTGAAGGTCTCGGCTTTATGCGTTTGACCTGCCAGGCTGAATAACTCAGCTGATAGGAGGCAATCGGAAACCTGGTAAACCCGTCCACCAATATTGAACACATCCCTTTCGATTGAGGGTAATGGGTGAGTTTCAAGCCAAGCATTGGCGAGACGCATAGATAGTTCAGGGCGGAACCGGTTTAAGTAGCCTAAGTGGGATGTTGCCGCGAAAAGTGGCATATCTGCCAGCACCTGTTGCAATAAAGCCTGGGTGTCTTCTGGAGGAACCGGTTGGCTAATTACTGCATGTACGGTTAGCGGGATGAGACTAGATGCAGCGTTTAGATTGACCAAGGTATGGATTAGGTCAGATTGACTTTCGACCCAACCAAGCAGGATAGCCATCGGAGTGAACCAACCGCTGAGCTGATTGCTGTTGGCTTTGAGGGTTTCTTCAATTTCTTGCCAATCATTCTCTTTGGTACGCTGATACAGTCCAAGTGCGATCATGGAAGCTTGCTTAAAACTCATTTCGGCTTGAACTGGAGGACTCTCCACACGGAGATATTGATCGAGTGTGGATTGAGCATCATTGAGAATCTCTTTATCAATGGCATCCGGTTCTGAACTACCCAAGGTGATTAATGCTAATTGGCTGGGAGACCAATCTCTGGGTTCTGTGATTTTCGTTGAAGTTTGTTTGAAGAACTGGGGATCACTTAGTGTGTCCCAAATCAGAGGATCATGTTTTAATGCCTCAATTACCCAAGGCCAAGTCGATTCAGGTAATATGGATTTCAAGGAGTTCAATAAAGATGGTTGATCAGCCATAATTCCACCGAGAAGAAATTATAAATTTTTAGTTGATGAGAGACGGTTAGGAAATCTTCAATACTAACCAGGTCGCAGCAGTCATCAATAAGAAGCCCAGAATTGCCAGGAATACGCCAATTCCTGCCGATGTACGCACGAGATCGTTCGTGGCGCTGAGCAGATTGGATGCGTTACCAACAAGGCCAGCCACATCCTCTGCGATCCCTTTTTTCGCCAGTTGAGCCGTTTGGGTTGCCAGGGCACGGACCTCCTTACCAGCGGAACGAGTAACCAGCAATAATATTCCGATTAATAAGGTGATCGCTCCCAGGAGGAATAACCCAATAACCATAAGCAGTTTGAGATCAAATATATTTAAATTCAATGTATTCATGTTCCCTCCTCATGGACTATTGAGGATTAAAGTTGGAAATTCACAACCCATTTGAAAATCCTTAGGCTGGTCAAAAAACAACTGTGGAGAAAACTCTTCCAATTTCAAATTCGTACGGATGTGTGGTGAGATTTTTTTGATAAGGTCCTCCATCTTGCCGCCCTTGGAAATCTGAGTGAGCTCGAGGCAGATACCATACCAAATCTGTACTTGATTTTCCAGACTGCGATCTGCCCCTTGTCCAGTCTGAGGTAAGAGAATCGAGTTTGTTTGTTTCTCTTTTCCAGGAAGTCCTTCAGCAAATTGGTGAAGTATTCTTAGGACGGATGACACGCCTTTTTGGTCTAGGATCAGGTAGTTGTCCAAATAAATCTTTTCCCGTAAAAGTTCTAGGAACTCAGAATGTGGAGTTTGTTGTGCAGTCAGTGCAAAAGTTTGAGCTAACATAAGGTCAGCAGTTTTCGGGTCCTCCTGCATTGAGGGGTATATTGGGACCAGGGTTAGATTGGATATATCAGGGTAAGTGATGAGCAACCAGATGCTTTCCAGAGCAGGTTTGGCTAAAGTGAACTGATCAACTATGATGACCAACAGATTTTGTTGACCATTATTTATTCTGGATGCTGAGTCATCAACAAATTCCTTTTGGAAAGGTCCGATCGATAATGAGATCATGCCAATGGATCTCCCACTCACAATTCCGATGAAGAATAGAACCAAGAAAACACCTGTATAAAAAACTTGGTCAGGGATTTTAAACCTCCCGAATATTTTCAAAAAACCCATGGATTAGGATCAAAATAACGAGATTAAGAATCCTACAACAAAGCCCAGTCCTAATCCGATAGCTGCCCAGCGGATGACGCGCTGGCTGTCAAATTGTTGATAGATATTTGTGGTTGCTGGCAAGAAATCCAGATAAAACCACCTGATCAGCTGCTGGAGCGAGTGAGATTCACTCAACAAGCCGATTACGATGTGCCAGAAACTCAGCTCTATCCGGGATGAAAGTTGTCTCAAGCTCATAATGCTCCCCAGTTTTCTTATAATATCTTTGTGTTGCTGAGATTCCATCAACGCGAAGTGGAAATCTTGATTATTTTGCCGCTGTCATTAGCAGTAACCCGGACGATGCGGGTGATTGATTTCCCGTCAGCTGTTATTGATTTTCCACGATACGTGATCAGATAGGTTGAAGCGGTGGATTTTGATTTCTGTCCGGATTGACGCCTAACTTTCGGCTGTACTCCAGCAACCTCAGGAAACTGGCGGGAGACCTTGGACGAGATTGATTTAAGCTGCTTGTCATTCATCTTTAATTACCTTGATTTCCAAATATGTTGTTGAAAAATCAACCAGCCCGGCGCCGTAAGAACGCGGGTATATCCAGATTATCAGTAGCATATTGAGGTCCACCGACAGGTACAGCCTCTAAAGGTTCTTTCACCTCTATAGATGAAGATGCAGTTTCAGTGAAAGGTTTTGGAGCGATAACCCGACGGGAAGGTGCAGTACCATCGATCTTGAGGGTTATGCCAGGCATTACCTCTTCAAGCGTGGGTGCTCCCAATCCAGTGATGACCAGGATTACCTGGGTCCGACCCTGCATGCGGTCATCATTCGAGATTCCGAATATGATTTCAGCCTGGTCGCCTACACGGGAATGGAGTTCGTTCAAGACCTCACTGACCTCAAATAATGTGAGGTCGTCTCCACCGGTGAAGTTGGCAATTATGCCAGCGGCTTGATCGATGGAAATCTCCTCCAGGAGAGGATGATCTAAAGCCTGCTCGACAGCATTGCGGGCTTTGCTAAGTCCTTTGCCTTGCCCAATCGACATGAAGGCGCCACCACCGATCTTCATCAAGCGGCGGATATGAGCGAAATCGACGTTGATCATTCCGGGCTCAGTAATCAGTTCAGTGATACCCTGGACTGCCTGCCGAAGAACATCATCGGCAAGGCGGAAAGCGACTTCAATCGGTAAATCTTTCGGGGCAACCATCAGCAAGCGATCATTGGGAATGGCGATCAATGTGTCGGTGTGCTGATTAAGTTCTATCAATCCCTGGTTGGCGTTGCGCTGTCTAGTCCCCATCTCGAATGAAAAGGGCGTGGTGACGATGGCGATCGTAACGGCTCCCATCGATCTGGCGACGCGAGCGGCGACAGATATGGAGCCGGTACCAGTACCCCCACCCATGCCAGCGGTGAGGAAAACCATATCGGCGCCTTCCAAGGCATCCGCGATCGCGCGCTCACTCTCTTCAGCTGCCTGGCGACCAATCTCAGGATTTCCGCCCGCTCCCAATCCGCGTGTGACTTCTGGTCCCAACTGAATTTTTAGAGTGGCTAGACTAGTTTGCAGTGCCTGGTAATCAGTATTGGCGACCAGAAAATCAACGCCGGATATACCTAGCTCGATCATACGGTTTATCGCATTACATCCCCCTCCACCCAAACCCAGTACTTTAATTACGGGAAAAGGTGTTGATAGATCATTTGATCCATTAAATTCACTCATCGGTAGCCTCCGCCTATTTTTCTGCTAATTGTGTTGCAATACTTATGCCATCCCCGTTGATACGCTCAACCCGGCAGCCTGCATTTCGCAGTAGATCCAAGGCAGATTCGGGGAATTGTTCAGTATCCCCAACTACGGTTACCCGTTCCGCCAAAAATGCATAATTGCGCGAAAAACCGATCATTGGGCGATATTTGCGGATGAATGGCCGGGCAGCAGTGAGGTGCCAATCCGTGATGCCCCATTCGAAAGCTGG
>JAUWLJ010000230.1 GCA_030613705.1 Chloroflexota bacterium | reverse complement strand
GATTATGTCGGTCGGGTTCACACCTCGCACGGTGCAGATCCAAGCATCTACATCCCGGAGCGGTATGTGATTGGCATGGTGGCGCATGTCCAGCAAAGTATCGCTGAACTCTTAAAGGCAGAGCTGCACGAGAGCGACCCGGACTTCGAGGTTCGAGCAGCCAAAGCCTGGAATACCTTGATGATGGTGATTCTGGAGCTGCTCTCACGCAGCTATGGGCATGAGCGTCAGGAGGAGACGTTTGAAAACCTGTGCGTGATTGATCCAGAGATTGTCAAGCTGATGGCTGTCGATACTTACGAACGCTCCCTGGGAATCGCCCGCTCGATCGAGTACAAAGAGGTCTATGTCGGTCGTGTTGAAGATATTCCGGATGGGGAGCGCAAGGTCATCCAGGTTGACGATCTATCGATAGGTGTCTTCCACCATGAAGGGGATTGGCATGCGCTGATGAACAGCTGTTTGCACCGTGGAGGGCCGGTTTGTGAAGGTCCTTTGGAGGATAGCACCCTGACCTGTCCCTGGCATGGTTACCAGTACAATCTCCCCGATGGGCGCTTACTACTTGATCCCAGTGCTGCCTTACCTATGTATCCAGTCGAATTACGTGATGGTGAACTCTACCTTACAGTTCCCATCATGAAGCGGGACTACCAGGACGTATCCCTCGAAGGATTGGATTCGATGGCCGAAGAATCTGCTGACCAGGACACCCTCAAAGAAAATGAGTTTCGGGTCAGCGAGATTAGTCCTGGTCAGATTATCAGGGTTGATGTAGAAGGCGAATCGGTGGCTGTTTACAATATTGATGGAGAACTTTTCGCCACGCAAGATGAATGCACCCACGCTTATGGGCCTTTGAGCGAAGGTGATCTCGAGGGGAATAATGTCATCTGCCCGTGGCACGATTCCTGTTTTGATGTGACCAATGGCGAAGTTACCTGTGGCCCCGCAGAAGAGCCGCTTAAGGTTTATCGTGTAATCAGAAACGGCGATATTGGCAGAGTTGAAGAGTAATTGAAAGTTGTGAAAAGCATGGTCGAGTCTGGCTCTGGAACTGAGAATGCTCGTTTTCCCCTGTGGTTGATCCCTTTTGGGATTGTATGCTTGCTGATCCCGTTGGCATTCATAGTTCTTCACTTAATTACGCCAAGTGACGGGATGCGATTATCAAGTGGAAATGTAATGTTCACGCAAAATGGTGTGGTCGTGTCACCTTACTCTCCGGATGAACAGATCTTGATGGATGGAGACGTGGTGACGGCGGTGGCAGGTCAGAGTATGGAAACCTTGGGTAAAAACATCTTCGTTCCGGGTCTAACACGCCCCCGCTGGCAGCCTGGAGACGAAGTTATCTACACCATCGAGCGCGATGGGCGATCAGTTGACAAGGTGGTTGCGTTAAGCAATTTACCAGTAAAAGCGATCTTCTCTGGTTATTGGGGCGCTCTGTTATTTGCCTTTGCTTCACAGGTGCTGGCGGTATTCGTCCTGGCGCGCAAACCACATGATCCAGCCGCCCAAGCTTTCTTTATTTGGGCGCTAGCCGGTAGTCACACTTATGCCTGGTCTTTTTTCCTCCAGGTGAGTGATGTTACTGGCGCGATCGGCTTCTGGTTGTTTCGCCTGGCGACACCCGGTTTGTGGCTCATCTATTGGCCGGCCGGCTTGCATATGGCGTTGGTATTTCCAAAAAAATTGGTGGTCGTAAAGCGCAGAAGATGGCTGATCCCTTCTCTTTACCTGGCTTCATTCGCCACTTACTTCGTCTTTCTTGCATTGAGCTGGATTCGCACGCAGAATATTTTACTCTGGCTTGACTCGTGGTCGATGGCCGAAGGGCTGATCGCCGGGTTGTTCCTGGCTGCCACCCTGGGAATGGTCATCTACCAGTATCGTTCGAGCGTGTCTCATGAGGACCGGGCAAAGATGCGTTGGGCAGTTTTTGGCGTCAGCGTGTCGGGTTTGATCGGATTGATTTTCTGGATCCTGCTCCCAATGATAACTGGTGAATCAATCCTCAGTCCCAATCTGCTTGGGTTGATTATGCTGCTCTTTCCTGTCTCGCTTACCATCGCCATCGTTCGTCACCACTTATTCGATATTGATCACATTATTCGACGCACGCTTGTGTATGGTATTCTCACCGCGGCACTGCTTGGAATTTACTTCCTAAGCGTGATCTTGCTCCAGCAGATCATCAGAAGCACCACTGGAGCGACCTCTTCATTGGCGATCGTGGTCTCAACCTTGTTGATCGCGGCCTTGTTCAACCCCTTACGCGGCTGGGTGCAAGAAGCCATCGACCGCCGCTTTTATAGGCGCAAATACGATGCCACCCAAATCCTGGCAGCTTTCGCCAACACAGTTCGCAATGAAGTCGAGCTGGATGCGATGACTGGGGCGGTTCTGCGGGTGGTTGAAGACACTATTCAACCAGAACGCGCTTCATTGTGGCTCATAAATTCTGCAGGACAACCTTCAATTAATAGATTTAAAGGTGAAAAAACGGAAAATCAACCCTCTCACCCGGTTACGTAGCGTTATTCGTAACGTTTTCGAGACGCATACTATGCATAATGGAGACAATATGATTGAACAAAAAACTTCTACTTGGCAACGATGGTTCCACCGGGAACCGGCAGAAGATCAGCCTGTTTCGCCTCCTGAGGTGAAACACTCACCAAATGGTGATGTCCGCTCCTTGGAAATCCCCACTAACGATCCCCTGCTTGCATACGTCCATAATTCGCCTGGCATCATCGAGGTGGGTAAACTCAAGCTTGACTCACCTACCCTGCAAGACCTCCGGGAGGCCGGGGTGAAGCTTTCCTTACCGCTGGTCAGTCAAGGGGAGCTGATCGGCCTGCTCAATCTTGGTTCCCGCTTGAGCGAGCAAGAATACTCCCGGGATGATTTCCGCCTGCTCCAGGATTTAGCCACCCAGGCTTCCCCTGCCCTGCTGGTCGCTCAACTTGCTCAACGGCAGAAGCTAGAAGCCCGTCAGCGGGAGCGCCTCGAGCAGGAGCTGCGCGTTGCGCGTATTATCCAGGAGACGTTGCTCCCGAGGGAAATCCCATCCCTTTCCGGCTGGGAATTGGCTGTCCATTGGCAGCCTGCGCAAGAGGTGGGCGGAGATTTTTACGATTTTATCCAGTTGCCAGAGGACCGGCTAGGGATCATCATTGCCGATGTGACTGACAAAGGCATTCCTGCTGCTATGGTCATGGCCACTACCCGCAGCTTGCTGCGGTCAGCTGCCGAAAATCTCGAGTCTCCAGGTCAGGTTCTCGCACGGGCCAATGACCTGCTCTACCCTGATATTCCCGCCAAGATGTTCGTCACCTGTCTATATCTGATCCTTAATTCAGCCACCGGGCATATTCGCTTCGCTAATGCTGGTCATAACCTGCCTTACCTGCGCACTAAAGACGGTGTAGTTGAGGCTCGCGCCACTGGTATGCCATTGGGTCTCATGCAGGGAATGGATTACGAAGAAAATGAGGTCACCGTGGCTCCCGGCCAGCGCTTATTGCTATCCAGCGATGGTCTGGTTGAAGCCCACAATCCAAATCGTGAGATCTTTGGTTTTCCGAAAGTGAAAGAGATCATGGCAGAAGAACACAACAGCAGCGGATTGATCGAGATCCTATTAGACGAGCTTGGTAATTTCACTGGAGAAGATTACGAGCAGGAGGATGATATCACCCTGTTGACAATCGAGCATTCAATCTCATCCAGGTCTGCTTCAACGGGAGTGGAAGTGATTCAAGATTCCACTGGGAAAGAGGAAGAAGGTAAAACGCTGAGTCAATTTTCCTTCCCCAGCCAACCTGGAGGCGAGCGCCAGGCAGCCATCCAGGTGCTTGAATCGCTGCAGGGTATAGATTTAACCGAGGCTCGTCGAAAACGACTCGAGACTGCCGTAGCTGAGGCCACATTAAATGCCATGGAACACGGCAATCACTATCAAGAAGATTTACCGGTTGAGATCCGGGTATTCACTTTGCAAGATCGTCTTATTGTTCGGATTAAGGATCAAGGAGGCGGCGACTCGATCCCTGACTCCACCCAACCAGATTTGGACGCCAAGCTGGCGGGAGAGCAATCCCCGCGTGGTTGGGGTTTGTACCTGATCAAGAACATGGTGGATGAACTGCATACCACCCAGGACGAGACCCATCACATAGTAGATTTAATTCTTAATCTGGTTTGAAAAGGAGAAATAATGGTTGACCAGACATTTGAGGTAAGTGTTCGTTACCAGGACGACAAAGCCATCCTCGATTTATTTGGCGAGATCAACGCCTTCGCTGATCAGGCTTTGAACGCAGCTTATACGGAAGCGGAAGCCAAATAACCCGACACGTTCGTTCTTAATTTCGATGGTGTGGAATACATCAACAGCACCGGTTTCGCACTGATTGTTGAATTGTTAGCCCAGGTTCGAAAG